>DATHSR010000557.1:0-1872 GCA_035464035.1 Desulfotignum sp.
TTCTGTCTGGGGGATTGTCATTATGATGGTCATTATGCCTATCCACCTTGTTGTTTCCTTCTGGTTTACCCGGGCATTTGCAGGCCCATGGATAAAGATACTGGCAAAAAAAGCGGGGGTGTCGATACCAAAACTGCCCGAGAACCGCCAGCTGGGATTTGCGTTTTTGTTCATGGTGGTTCCCGGGCTTGGATACAGCATAAAAAATCTGCTGGTGCCGTTATCCGGTATCGGTTTTTTCCCTTACCTGATCTGTGGATGGCTGACCCAGGCAATTATGGGGGTGCCGTTTGTGATCATGGGAAAAGCCTTGATCCAGTGGGATATAAAGCTGCTGGCAATGGCGGGCATGATAGTTCTGATGATTTTCCTGTTCAGGCAGAAAATTCGTGATATTTACAGCAGCTTCATGAAATTATAGCCTCCTGCCGTGTGAGTGCTATATCGGTTCCAGGAAGCATCCGCCACAGGATGTATCCAGATGCCGGAATCGGTAACCGGGCACCGCTGCTGTGCAGTTGATGGGCCTGCCCTGCACAGCCGTCTTTACAACCAGCTCCAGACCTTTGTCCGATGGAATGAATGTCACGGTGACGGCGCCTCCGGGCACCAGGGTGGGGCCGAATGACATGGGAACCTTTTGTGCAAGCCATTCGGGAAAAATCCCGGATCCCAGAATCAAGGTATCGTCTTCTTCTCTGACGAACAGGTTCCGCATCATCATGATCCATTCTGCCGCAGCCCAGCCGTGCTGGCCGTCTCCCATGCACCCGCCCCCGGTCAAAGGGTTGATGGCTTCCGGCCACTGGCCGGTGGGGGATGCCAGATCCGCCACGGTTGCGATCAAATCCCGGTAGCGGGTATCCTGGCTGCGCAAAAAGGTCTGGGCCATGGCCAACGTCAGGTATATGTTGATGCCTGAGTGAATCATGTCCTGGAAAAAGGCGTTGCCATAGGAACAATGGGACATGAGATAGGACAGGGTGTTCTTGATCCTGGTATCGTTGGGCGGTGTGATCTGCAATGGATAATCCGCTACCAGGGAACCCACAGCGCCGGCATCCATCCGGCGATAGGGAGAGGCTGGTATGGCATGGTATTTTCTGTATCCCGGGGCCTGGGCCAGGGAGGAAAAAATGGCGGTTTCAAAATCCTTTGCCCCGGCTGCAAATTTTTTCTGATCGGAACGGTTGCCCTGGTTTTCTGCCAGCCCTGCTGCGGCTTTGAGTCCGGCAACGCCCCAGAAATCATCCCAGTAATAATAGTCATTGGGTCCCAGGTGTTCGGCGCTGAATCCGGCCGGCAACAGGCCGTCATGGGGTTTACCGTCCTTTTTGCTGCGGCGTTTGTGCATGATCCACCGGGCCCCTTTCATCAGGGAGGTGAAAAAATCGGATGACGGGGCTTTGCCCGTGCACTGGGTGAATCGGTAAGCGATCCACAAAACCTGGCCGTTGGAATCCCATTCTCCTTCCTGGGAATGAAAATACCCGGTCAGGCTCTGGCGGTCCGGAAACCGATGAATCAAACGGTGGCATTTTCTTACCAGTCCCAAACCCAGCAGGGCATTGATCATTAAACAGGCATCCCGGAACCAGAATCTGCGGTAGGTATAGGGGCCCGGATACACCTCATCCGCGCTTAACAGGAGCAAGGTCCTGACGGCGGCATCATACAAAAATTGAAACTTTGCATCAGGTATGGACAATGCGGCGGTTTGCGAAACAATCTGTGATACGGGCCTCAATCCCCGGCCGGTACCCGAAGATTCAGTGACTGTATCTTGTACCAGAGGAACCTGGAGGTCCATATGGGTGTTTTTATCGGCCCGGACGGGAAAAAATGCGGCTGCGGTGGCCATGCCGATGGCGC
>DATHSR010000558.1:0-3268 GCA_035464035.1 Desulfotignum sp.
CCTTTGACCCGCGGGTCGCCGCTGTTTTTCAGGACTTCCAGGGATTCGCGGATCGCCTTGCCCGAGGTGATCACATCATCCACCAGGATGAGCCGGGTGCGGGAGGTCCATGCCATGCCCACGGTGCTGCTTTTGTCGGCATAGGTTTTGGCCTCCTTGCGGTTGAACACATAGCCGGTGTCATGACCCATATCAGCCAAGGCCATGGCTGTGGAGACGCACAGGGGAATCCCTTTATAGGCAGGACCGTAAATGCCGTCAAAATTGCTGCCGAAATGCTGGTGCACGGCCCGGGCGTAATGGACCCCCAGCTGTCGGATTTTGTTGCCCGTGTCAAACATGCCGGTGTTGATGAAATAGGGGGCGATGCGGCCGCTTTTCAGTTGAAAGGTGCCGAACCTGAGGGCGTCGCACTGGACGAGAAAGGTGATGAATGCCTGCTGGTAATTCATTTTTGTCTCTTATGATCCTTAAACGTGTGTGCCGGTTGACCCGGGTGTGGGCATATGGGAATCAACCGGACGGGTTACTGGCAGCGCCAGGATGCGTATTCAGTCACCGGTACCGCCCGCCCGGATTTGAGCAGGGCGGTGCGGTTGAAATCCGGCATTTTCCGCAGCTGTTCAGAGGCAAACACAGGGCCGTCTTTGCATACCACCCGGTCGCTGCAGACGCAGGCCCCGCATACCCCGAACCCGCAGCGCATATAGCGTTCCAGGGACACCCGGCAGTCGATGCCGTGGGTTTCGCACAGAGTGAATACCGCGTGCATCATCATTTCAGGTCCACAGGCATACACCCGGTCAAAGCCGGGGATTTTTTCCTGGTTCCGCCGGCGGATCTCTGCTGCCAGAAGATCGGTGACCAGTCCCTTGTAACCCAGGCTGCCGTCGTCGGTGGTGATGTGTCGTGTCACATCAAACCGGTCCGGAAAAAGGATGAATTCCCTGGTTCTGGCACCTTGGATGAAAAACAGCTCCGGGTGAAGCCGGGCCACCAGAGGGGCCAGAGGGGCCATGCCGCAGCCGCCGGCCACCACAGCCGTATGGGGCGAGGAAATGATATCAAACCCATTGCCGAACGGCCCCCTGATTCCCACCAGATCCCCGGTGGACAGGCCCACGGCCCGGCGGGAAAAAATGCCTTTGGCCTCGATGGTGATGCCGAACCGGGTCGGGGAATGAAAGGACAGGCTGTAGGGTTTTTCATCCACCCCCGGAATCCAGACCATGATGAACTGTCCGGGATGATAATCAACGGCAAAATCAAAGAACAGGGTGGTATATGCCGCGTTATGAACGGTTTTTTCCGCCACTTTGATCATCACTGGCGTGTGCTGGGCGATCATGGGATGTGTCTCCTGTCATGGGCCGCGCCGATAATCGCATCCCGGGTGAAATGGTGGCTGTTCAGCCAGTCGGCAAGTTCCCGGTTCACCTGATCAAACACACCGATGCCCCGGTACCGCACCGCAGATCCCATGCCCACCAGGGTGGCCCCGGCCATGAACATTTCCACGGCATCTTCTCCGGTGGTGACCCCGCCCAGCCCGATGATGGGGATGGACACGGCCCGGTATATGTCATACACGCACCGGACGGCAACGGGCTTGATCATGGGGCCGGACAGCCCGCCTTTCTTGAATGCCAGCACCGGCATTTGCGCTTCGATGTCAATGATCATGCCCGGTCCGGCCGTGTTGATGGCGCAGATGGCATCTGCCCCGGCGTCTTCGCACGCTTTGGCGATTTTCCCGATATCCGGAGCCGCCGGCGTGAGTTTGGCAATCAGCGGGACGGAAATCACCTTTTTGACCGCATTTGTGACGGCAAAGGCGGCGTTTTCATCCACACCGAACAGCATGCCGTGGTGTTCGGAATTGGGGCAGGAGATGTTGATTTCCATGAAATCCGGTCCCTGGTCCGAGACAAACTGGGCCACCTGGACAAATTCTGCCACAGATCCGCCGTAGATGCTGGCGTTAAGGGGAAATGTTCTGCCTGCCAGGGCCTGCCATTCCGCATCCATGTGATCATATCCCGGCGTGGGAAGGCCCACGGCATTGATCATGCCGCATCCCAGATCGATGACCGTGGGGTTGTTGTGGCCGTCCCTGGGGGCGGGACCGATGGATTTCATGGTCACCAGGCCGCACCCGGCTGCATGGACCCGGGCCAGGATGTCGGCATTGTTGCCCAGGATACCTGAAGCCAGCACCAGGGGGGTCGTCAATTGTTTTCCCAGAAAGTCGGCCATGGCGGATCAGCTGAACTTGTCGTAAAAAATCATGTCATCCTCCACCCCCAGCTCGTACAGGGCGTCCATGACCGAATCGATCATGGGCGGGGGGCCGCACAGGTAGTATTCTATTTCCGTGGGATCATCATGATCCGCAAGGTAGGATTCAATGAGATGGATGTGGATAAACCCGGTGAGTCCGGTCCAGTTGTCGTCTTTTTCCGGGCTGGACAGGGCTACATGATAGGTGAAGTTGTCGAACCGTTTTTCAAGGTCCAGGAACTCTTCATGGTAGAACATCTCCTTGACCGATCTGGCCCCGTACCAGAAGGAGATCTTTCGCCCGCTGTCAATGCCCTCCAGCTGGTGCAGAATATGGCTGCGCAACGGTGCCATCCCGGCACCGCCGCCGATGAAGCACATCTCTTTCCGGGTATCTTTGGCCATGAAATCCCCGTAGGGACCGCTGATTTTCACCTTGTCTCCCTGTTTGAGGCCGAACACGAACGAGGACCCGAACCCCGGCGGAATGCCTTCGGTGCCCGGCGGCGGGGTGGCGATGCGGACATTGAGTTTGATGATATCTTTTTCATGGGGTGCATTGGCCATGGAATAGGCCCGGAATCCCGGCTTGATCCCTTTGGCTGCCAAATCGAACAGATTGTATTTTTTCCATTCACTCACATACTTGCTGTCAATGTGAAAATCCTTGAAAGTGAGTTCATATTCCGGCACATCGATCTGAATATAGGCCCCGGCTTCAAATTCAATGGGTTCTTCGGGCGCCAGCACCAGTTCCTTGATAAATGTGGATACATTGTCGTTGGAGATCACGGTGGCATTGACCTTTTTGATGCCGAATATGGATTCAGGCACCCGGATGGCCATGTCCTGTTTCACCTTGAGCTGGCAGGACAGGCGGATCCCTTCCAGTTTTTCCTTTCTGGACAGGTGAGCCAGTTCCGTGGGCAGGACGGCGCCGCCGCCATCCGTGACCTTGCATTTGCACATGGCGCAGGATCCGGATCCG
>DATHSR010000559.1:0-3711 GCA_035464035.1 Desulfotignum sp.
CATGGCCTTTGCCTGGCCCAGCGCCGAAATAGCGGTCATGGGTGCGGCAGGGGCTGCCAATATCATCCACGCCAAAGAGATCAAGGCGGCGGATGATCCCGGGGAAAAAAGAAAGGAAAAAATCGCCCAATACAATGAACAGTTTTCCAATCCCTACTGTGCGGCCGCCAGGGGATATGTGGATGCCGTGATCCAGCCGTCCGAAACCCGGGCCCGGCTCATCGATGCCCTGGAGGCCATGGCCACCAAAAGGGAATCGCGGCCCGCCAAGAAACATGGAAACATTCCGGTATAAGGGGGAGGAGACATGGAGAGAAAAAAGCGGGCGGCTGCCATGGCGGCGGTGTACGCCCTTATCAGAAGCAGTGAAGAACGTCAGGCACTGTCTGAACAGACCGATGCGGCCGGGTCCGGGGTGCCGTCCTGGCCGGCCCTTTACAACGCTCTTCCCAACATCTGGGGGATGACCGGACGCCAGTCTCTGATGCAGGCCAATACCATGATGCAGCTGCGGATGTTTAAATAACCCCTGTTTTGGATCCATATCCTTGAAGGGATATCACAGCAGGCAAAACCAGGCTTATATTATAGAGAGATGACATAAATATTTTGGGAGAAAAATAATGACGGAACATACCCAGGTCACATTGACACAGATGAATTATGACAAGGATCGGCCCGCGGCTGAAAATCCCTTGAAAGTGGAGGATATCTCCCTGCGGGACGGCCACCAGTCCCTGTTTGCCACCCGGGGCAGAACCGAAGACATGATCCCGGTGGCTGAACGCATGGATGAGATCGGCTTCTGGGCCGTGGAGGTGTGGGGCGGTGCCACCTTTGACACCATGCACCGGTTTCTGGGGGAAGACCCCTGGCAGCGGCTGCGCACATTGAAGCGGTATTTTAAAAAGACCCCGTTTTCCATGCTGCTGCGGGGCCAGAACCTGGTGGGATACCGGAACTATGCCGATGATGTGGCAAAGCTGTTTGTGAAAAAAACCGTGGACAACGGCCTGGAAATTTTCCGGACCTTTGACGCCCTCAATGACTACCGGAATTTTGAAACCGTGGTGCCGGTGATCAAGGAATGCGGGGCCCATTTCCAGGGGTGCATCTGCTATACGCTGACCGAACCCCGCCTGGGGGGAGAGGTCTATAATCTGGACTACTATATCAAGAAAGCCAGAGACCTGGAGGCCATGGGGGCGGACTCCATCTGCATCAAGGACATGGCCGGACTGATGGCCCCCTATGATGCCTATGAACTGGTCAAGGCCCTGAAAGCCAATGTGAAACCCCTGATCCATCTGCACAGCCATTTTACCTCGGGCATGTCCGCCATGACCCATCTCAAGGCGGTGGAGGCCGGCGTGGACATCATTGACACCTGTGTGACACCCTATGCCTACCGGACTTCCCACGCAGCGCTGGAACCGCTGGTCATGACCCTTCTGGGCACCAGCCGGGACACCGGATTCGATATCAAGGCCCTGGCGGAGATCAACGATATCCTGGAAAAAGAGGTGATGCCCAAGTACAAGCATCTTCTGGACGATACCAAGGTGTCGCTCATTGATATCAATGTCCTGCTTCACCAGACACCGGGCGGGATGTTGTCGAACCTGGTGAATCAGCTGCGGGAGATGGATTCTCTGGACAAGATCGACCAGGTTTACCGGGAGCTGCCCCGGGTGAGAAAAGAGCTGGGCCAGATTCCCCTGGTCACCCCCACCAGCCAGATCGTCGGCACCCAGACCGTAAACAATGTGCTGTTTGATACGGACAAAGAACGGTACAAAATGGTGTCCGCCCAGGTAAAGGACCTGTGTTACGGGCTCTACGGCAAAACCTCGGTGCCCATCGATCCTTTGGTCCAGAAAAAAGCGCTCAAAGGATATGCCCGGGGAGAGGAACCCATCACCTGCCGGCCGGCCCAGGTGCTGGATCCGGAACTGGAAAAGGCCAGATCAGAGATCGGTGACCTGGCCAAAGATGATGAGGATCTGCTGGTGTATGCCCTGTTCCCCGTGACCGGCAAGAAATTTCTCAAGCAGAAATACGGTCTGGAAAAAATGCCCGATGCCCTCCGGCCCATGACTCTGGAAGATGTGAAAAAGCAGGATGAGCGGGTGAAAAAAGCCAAAGCCGGGGACCTGGTGGAAAAACCCTGTTTTGAAAAATCAGAAAACACCCGGGTTTTCAAGGTGTTTGTGGAGGGGGACTGCTTTGAAGTCGGGGTGGAAGAGGCGGGTGGCGCTCCCGTGATCACCCATGTGGGAGCGGCGGCCCCGGCGCCTGCACCTGAAACCGCGACTGTGGAGGCGGCTGCCAGTCGTGAACCTGCCGGGGAAAAAAAAGCTGCCGGAAAAACCGAACCAGCGCCGGCCCCCAAGGCCGCCGCCCAGGGCACCCCGGTGACCGCTCCCATGCCCGGGATGGTGATCCGGTATGAAAAACAGGTGGGGGACGCCGTGGATGAGGGGGAAACCGTGGTGGTGATCGAGGCCATGAAAATGGAAAACGCGCTGCCCGCCCCCAAAAGCGGCACCATTGCCGCCATTCATTTTGATACCGGAGATTCGGTGGCCAAGGATGACGTGCTGGCAATCATTGACTGACAAGGTGATTGACAAAACAGGGGGGCTGATTATGTTCTCAGGCTGAAGCCGTCAGAAAACCATTGAGGAGATAAATAGCATGGCATTTGAAACCAAAGAGGAACTGCTTGAGCGATATGTTCAGATGGATAAGCCGGTCTGCCCCCACTGCCAAGTGAAAATGACCCTGTGGGAAGTTCCGCCCATCAATTTTTCCGATGGGCTGGGGTGGGGAACCCCTTATCTGTTTGTGTGTTTCAACGATGACTGCCCCTCCTACCGGGGGGGATGGGATCATCTCAAGGACACCATGGAGGCCCCGGCCTCCTACCGGTGCATCAACGAACCCGGACAGAAGAATTTTGAATACATGCCGGTGTTCAGTCCGGTGGGTGCCACCGGCACCAAACTGGACGATGAAGCCCTGATCCGGCAGAACGAACTCAAGGAAAAAACCAAGCAGGCGTTCTCCATTCTCACCGATTATTATATGACAAAAGACTGGGACGAGATTTTAAAGATGCTGCTGAATCCCCTGGTTCCCAACCGTGCCCGGCTCAAGGCCGCAGAGATGGTCGGGGAACTGGGCGGGGTGGAAGCCATCGAACCGTTGATCAACCACAAGTTTCCCACCCCGGCACTGGACAAAGGGGTTCACGCAGCCATCGCGCAGCTTCATGAGCGTCATTTTACCCGGGAATGCCCTTTTTGTGCGGAAATCATCAAAAAGCGGGCCACCCTGTGCCGGCACTGTCACATGGAAGTGCACAAAGGCTGATCAGGACTGCAGGCCCCGGCTTGACACCGGATATCAGCGGTTGACTTTTTCCAGGTTAAAGGAGCGGTAGATAATCATCTCCCGCTCCTTTCTTGTTTCATCAAGGGGGGCAAACACGAGAGAGGGAAGTAAATCGGCCATCTGTTTCCGGGAAGGAACGGCTGCCAGCCCTTTCCCCATGATTTTCCCCGTCAGGGTGTCCATGACCACCGCATCCCTGGCATCCGTGGACACGGCAAACGGGATCTGATATGTCTCGACGAGTCGCGCCCCGGCCAGGATTTCCCGCTCATAGGATCCGTTGGAACCGGCCACACAGGTGACGGCCATGACCGC
>DATHSR010000560.1:0-2054 GCA_035464035.1 Desulfotignum sp.
AGAATCAGAAAGCGATTTTTGCCGCGGTTTCCATTATTGTCATGCCCCGACCGGGCGCCGGAAAAAATCAGGCCATCCGATCCTTTCTTGACGAACATATCGCACAAGGGTACAGATGGCAACAGAAAGAAAACCGGTTTGAACATGCCAGTCTGCAGCCTGTCAGCATCTGCCCTGTTCCACAGATCGATATTTCATCCACCCTGATCCGCAGCCGGGTGAAACAACATCTTTCCATAAAGGGGCTGGTCCCCCCGCCTGTGGAGGAAATCATCAGTAAAAGGAAACTATATCTATGACAGATCCTTTAGACGCCTTGACACCTTATCTGGCTGCTGTCTTCAGCCGAAAACCCAAATCCGTCACCGCCATTGATGTCAGTGCCTATACGTCATATACAGACACGTTGATCATTGTGGAGGCAGGTTCCCGCCGACAGGTCACCTCCCTGGCTGAACATATCGTCACGCAGATGAAAGGCCATAAAATCCAGACGTTAGGGGCCGAAGGCATCAAGGAGGGAGAATGGGCACTGCTGGACTACGGCAGCCTGATCATCCATGTATTTGAATCCCGGGCCAGGACATTTTACGACCTGGAAGGCCTGTGGAGCGATGCCCCCCGCCTGGACCTGTCCCCCTTTGACCCGGAATCCCGGATTTCAGGAGAAACCCCATGACCGGTCCAATTACGCCGGTCAATATCCTCATGATCCTGGACGGATGGGGAATCAGCGACACGATCCACGGCAATGCCGTGGCCCAGGCCCATACCCCGTTTCTGGACCTTTTGCTGAAAAACGCCCCCCATTGCAGACTGCAATGTTCCGGTCCGGCCGTAGGCCTGCCCGAGGGCACCATGGGCAATTCCGAGGTCGGTCACATGAACATCGGGGCCGGCCGACGGGTTCTCCAGGACCTGATCCGCATCAACACCGCCATCCAAGACCGCAGTTTTTTTGACAACCCGGTCCTGAAGACGGCCATGGACACCATCGTCAGTCAGAAAAAGGCCCTGCACCTGATGGGACTTTTGTCGGACGGCGGGGTGCACAGCCATATCACGCACCTGCTGGCCCTGCTGGACATGGCCAGGACCTGCGGGCTGCCCACCGTATACATCCATGCCATTCTGGACGGCCGGGACACCCCGCCGACAAGCGGCATCACCTATCTGACCCGGCTGCAGCAGCACCTGGACCGCCATCAGTACGGAAAGATCAAAACCATTGCCGGCCGATACTGGACCATGGACAGGGATACCCGGTGGGACCGGGTTCAAAAAGGGTACGACCTGATGACCCGTGCCCATGGAGACCGGTACACCGACCCATTGGCCGCCTTAAACGATGCCTATGGAAAAGGCCAGACCGATGAATTTATCTCTCCGGTCTTCATCGAAGACCGCGACGGGTCCGACACCGGCATTATCACCAACGGGGACGGCGTCATTTTCTTCAATTTCCGGGCCGACCGGGCCAAAGAGATTACCCGGGCATTTACACAGACCGATTTTACGGCATTTACACGGATTTCCCGGCCAGACCTGTCCTGTTTTGTCACCATGACCCGGTATGATGACTCCTTTGACCTGCCGGCCGCCTTTGGGCCTGAGCAGCTCACCGGCATTTTCGGAGAAGTGCTCAGCCGTCACGGCATTCCCCAGCTGCGCCTGGCGGAAACAGAGAAGTATGCCCATGTGACCTATTTTTTCAACGGCGGGGAGGAAACCGCATTTGACGGTGAAGAACGCATTTTGATCCCATCCCCCAGGGATGTGGCCACCTATGATGAAAAACCCCAGATGAGCGCATTTGAAGTGGCGGACCGGGCCTGCAGGGAAATCCGATCCGGACGGTTCTCCTTTATCGTACTCAATTTTGCCAATATGGACATGGTGGGGCACACCGGGGTACTTGCCGCTGCCGTCACCGCCTGCGAAACCGTGGACCAGTGTGTCCGGCAGGTGGTGGAAACCATCTGGGAAACCGGCGGCACCGCCTTTGTAACGGCAGACCATGGCAATTCCGAGCAGATGGTGGCCCCTGACGGGTC
>DATHSR010000561.1:0-17613 GCA_035464035.1 Desulfotignum sp.
AACCAGACAATCCAATTCTACCCTATTTGCAATCATCCCATTTTCAATGTTATAATCGCTGAATTCAACCATCTGACACGCAGAAGACAAAGGAGCAGCCATCTCATGCAGCTTGAACCCCTTGATTCCTACCGGTGGCAGATACCCAAAACCGGACAGATGCGGGTGCCGGGAATCATCTATGCCTCAGAAACCGGCATCAAATCCCTGAATCAGGACGGCAGCCTCCAGCAGGTGGCCAACGTGGCGGCCCTGCCGGGCATTGTCAAGGCGGCCATGGCCATGCCCGACATTCACCTGGGATACGGGTTCCCCATCGGCGGGGTGGCGGCCTTTGACTGGCAGACCGGTGTGATCTCTCCCGGGGGCGTGGGATATGACATCAACTGCGGGGTCCGCCTGGCCACCACGGCATTGACGGAACAGGAAATCCGTCCCCATCTGGAATCTCTGGCCAGCCGTCTGTTTCAAGCTGTTCCATCAGGGGTGGGATCCACCGGCTCGATAAAACTGTCAGGCCCGGATCTCAAACAGGTACTCAAACAAGGCAGTGCCTGGGCCGTGGCCCAGGGATTCGGCGAAGACGCCGACATCGCTCACACCGAAGAAAACGGATGCCTGTCCGAGGCCGACCCCGGCCTGGTGAGCGCCAAAGCTCTGGAACGGGGCAGAGACCAGCTGGGCACCCTGGGTTCGGGCAACCATTTTCTGGAAATCGGGGTGGTGGAAGAGATCTTTGACGACCGCATCGCCCGGGTGTTCGGATTGTCTCCCGGACAGGTGACCGTGATGCTGCACTCCGGGTCCCGGGGACTGGGGTACCAGGTGTGCGACGATTACCTGGCAGCCATGAAAAAAAACGTGTCCCGGCTGGGGCTGAATCTGCCGGACCGGCACCTGGCCTGTGCCATGATTCAGTCTGAAGAAGGGCAGATCTATCTTTCCGCCATGGCCTGTGCCGCCAATTACGCCTGGGCCAACCGGCAGATCCTCCTGCACCGGGCCCGGCAGGTACTGATGCAGACCCTGTCCATCAGCCCCCGCAGTCTGCGCATGAACCTGCTCTATGATGTCTGCCACAACATTGCCAAAAAAGAGACCCACCAGGTGGACGGGAAAAAACAGACGGTGTGCGTGGTGAGAAAAGGAGCGACCCGGGCTCTGGGCCCCGGACATCCCGGAATCCCGGACCGTTTCAGGAGCACCGGTCAGCCCGTCCTCACCCCCGGAGACATGGGCCGGGCCTCCTATGTGCTGTGCGGCACTGAAACGGCCATGACCGAGACCTTCGGATCCACCTGCCACGGGGCCGGACGCCTGCTGAGCCGGAAAGCCGCCAAAAAAGCGGCCAAAGGACGGCACATCCAGCAAGAGCTGGCAAAAAGAGGGATTCTGGTAAGATACACCGGCCGGTCCACCATGACCGAAGAGATGCCCGAAGCATACAAGGATGTATCAGAGGTGGTGAGGGTGGTCCATGGGGCCGGCATTTCCAAAATGGTGGCAAAACTGCGGCCCATGGCCGTGATCAAGGGCTGACACAATGCTAACCATTCGCTGACACGCATCTGATGATGACAGGTTATAAGGAATTGATATTTTTTGAAATCAGTGCTATGATACAAAAAATTCAACCCAAGGAGTGTTACGAAATGGAAATCAAATATATCTGCACCCACACACATTGCAGCCACCCCGGTGCCACCCGGTTTGAAATGTCTTTCAAACCCGAGTCCATCATGGATACCAATAATGTGGCCACCGCTTTCTGCCCTTTCTGCAAAAAAGAGATGATCCCGGCACCCGCCCCATCCATGGAATGCGATCCCCTCACAATGGACGGCTGCCGGACAGACGACCGGTCATAAATACTGCGCCTCTCTTGTTCAGGTTCCCCCATGGCCATAAAGGCCCGGGGGCAGAATAGTCAACCACAGACATTAAAATCCGTTCTGCCGGTGTTATGCAGTCAGGACAGCGTTATTCTTTAATCCAGCCGGGCGGTCCGGGACCCAAAGGATCTTGATTATGCCTGTTGACGACATCCCCATGGCGGAGATGATCCCGTTTACCATCACCCGCTACAGGAAAAGTGAACTTCTCGACGAAGACACCCATGTGGCGGCCGAGGTCCCCCTGACCTTCCAGGTCAACGGCCGGGAAATCGCCACCCTCATGTGCACGCCGTCTCACCTGAAAGCTTATGCATATGGATTTCTGTTCACCTCCGGATTCATCCGGTCGGTCGACGACATTGTTTCCTTTTCTTTGGATGAAACAAAATGGCGGGCCGACATCCAGGTAAATGACCTCATTGATCCGGATCTTTTAGGACAGCGGGTGTACACCTCAGGATGCGGCAAAGGGGTGATGTACACCTCCATGCTGGAACTCTCTTTGCGCCATCCCATCGAGAGCGGCTTCCGGGTTCATGGTGATGACATCATCCAGATCATCAGCTGGCTTCAGCACTGCTCACAGCTGCACAAGATCACCGGCGGGGTCCATTCCGCATCAGCCAGTATCGAGGGGAAAATTCCAGATTTTTTCATCGATGATATCGGCCGGCACAACGCCGTGGACAAGGTGCTGGGTACCCTGCTGCTGGAAAAAACCGACTGCAGAAGGGTTATGCTGGTATGCACCGGCAGGATCTCCTCTGAAATCCTTCACAAGGCAAGGCGTCTGGAAATACCCATCCTGGCGTCCAGGGGCGCTCCCACCCACCAGAGCATTCTGCTGGCAAACCAGATGGGCATCACCCTGGTGGGGTTTGTCCGGCCCACCAATTTTGCGATTTTCACCCATCCCCAGAGAATTCTAGCAAATGGAGAAAAAAAATGACTCGTTCTGAAGAAATTTTCAACACGGCCCTGTCCTATGAAAAAAAGATCCGGGACCTTTACCGATCCGCAGTGGAAACCATTGAGGACCCCCGGGGGAAAAAACTGTTCCAGGCGCTGGCCGATGATGAACAGAATCATGTGGCCTTTCTCGAGCATGGACTGACGGTTTTGAGAGATGAAACCGGCCTGGATATGGGAAAGCCCGGCACCGCGATTCCGCTGCCGGCAAGGGACCTGGAAAAGATCCGGGAAATGGCGCAGCAGATTCCCAAAAATATTCTGGGGGATCTCAAGCGGGTGCTGAATGCGGCCCTGTCTTTGGAAATGGAAACCAGCCGGTTTTACCACAACGCCATTCAAAAGGTGGACCAGGGCCCGGTCCGGGACATTCTGAAAAAATTCTATGAAATTGAACAGCGCCATGTGGAAGTGGTCCAGATCGAACTGGATTTTGCCTCCAACAACGGATACTGGTTCAATTTCATGGAAACCGATATGGAAGACTAGATGCCGGGAGATCTGGCTGCCTTTCTACCGGCGGGGATGACCTGGGATATGCTGGTAGTATACGGGTTCCTTATGGGCGTCATCGCTCTGTTCGCCTTTGACGTTGTGCGGGTGGACATGGTGGGACTGCTGGTCATGGTGTCACTGCCGCTGGCCGGGCTGGTAACCCCGAAGGAAGCCATCGGTGGATTGGGTTCCAATGCCGTGGTGTCCATCATCGCCGTGATCATCATCGGCCACGGACTGGACAAGACCGGAGTGATGAACCAGGTGGCCGCACAGATCATCAGACTGTCGGGAAAGAGCCAGACCCGGATGATGTCCCTGGTGGCGGCCACGGTGGCCATGATCTCCAGCTTCATGCAGAATATCGGGGCCGCGGCCCTGTTCCTGCCCGCGGTGAACCGTATGTGCCGGCAGCTCAACGTTCCCATTTCTCGAATCCTCATTCCCATGGGGTATGCTGCGGTCATCGGCGGCTGCATCACCCTGGTGGGCTCCAGTCCCCTGATTCTGCTCAATGATCTGGCAGGGGCCTGGTGGACTGTCAATCCGGATCTGGTTGACAATCAGGCTTTTAACCCTTTTTCTCTGTTTTCCGTGGCACCCATGGGGATCGCGCTGGTCCTGTCGTCCCTGGCCTATTTCATTTTTCTGGGCCGGTGGGTGCTGCCCAAAACCGCGCCCGTAGAAGATGCCTGCCTTCTGTTGAACCATGACCTGGAATGTACCTACGGCCGTGAAGTGAGCAAGGTGTTTGAACTGGCGGTGCCGGCTGATTTTTTTACCCGGCGCCTGGAAGAACTGGAACTGCGCCCCAGATATCATACCACCGTGGTGTGCATCTCCAAACGCGGCGGCCGGTACCGGGTCACCGAACCCGGACGGGCCGATGTGATCGAACCCCATGACGTGGTGGGCATTGTAGCCAACGAGGAACACGCCCGGGACCTGGCCAAAGACCTGGGATGGACTTTGCGGCCTGAACTCAACGAACTGTCCGGCATATTGTCCGTGGATAACGCCGGTATCACCGAGGCCATCGTCACCCCCCGGTCGGAACTGGTGGGGAAAACCTTTCACGAATACGGGTTCCGAAAAAAACTGCGGGTCAACCCCCTGGCCCTGTACCGGCAGAATCAGGTCCTGCTGGAAAACATCTCTGAAATCAAGATCCAGCCCGGTGATGCGGTGCTGATCCACGGAGAATGGGAAAAATTTCACCTGCTCAAGCAGAAACCCCTCCTGGCTTTCACCGAGCACCTGAAAGGAGAAATCCTGTATCCTGAAAACGCCCTCAAGGCGCTGGCCTGCCTGATCCTTGCCCTGGTCATGGCCCTGGGGTTCAACATCCAGCTGTCCATCTCACTGATGGCCGGGGCCGTGGGCATGGTGCTGACCCGGGTGATGACCCTGGACGAAGCCTACCGGAGTGTGGACTGGATGACCGTGTTTCTTCTGGCCGGGCTCATTCCTCTGGGTATCGCCTTTGAAAAAACCGGGGCTGCCGGGTTCCTGGCCACCGGCATGACCCGTCTCCTGAACGATTTTCTCAACCCCGTCACCCTGTTTCTGCTGGTGGGAGCACTGACATCGGTCTTCACCCTGTTTGTGTCCAACATCGGGGCCACGGTGCTCATGATCCCTCTGGCCATGAACATGGCGGTGCAGTGCCAGGCCGATCCCATGATGGCGGCCATGCTGGTGGCCATTGCCGCATCCAACACATTCGTGCTGCCCACCCATCAGGTCAATGCCCTGATCATGCGCCCCGGCGGATACCAGGTCAAAGATTATGTAAGGGCCGGTACCGGCATGACCGTTATTTTCATGGCCGTGGTCATGGCCATGCTCTGGGGATTCTATGGTATCGCCGCCTGATTTCAGGTCAGGACAGATCAATATCGCATTGATCATTCATCCGGAGTCGAAAAATATACACTGCCAGAATGACAACAGGAATGACCACTGCAAACCCGACTATCGGTAAAATAGTGAGACTGACAACCGTCATGGCAACCGCTGCTGCCACCAGGAATCCGACAAAAAAGTATTGCAGCATTTTTTGGGGAACACAATTGATCACTTTCATGGTGTACTCCTTTTTATACGTCCTGCCCCTGATTATGTCCAGACTTTTTGCCTGAATGACAGCGGACGTTTTATGATCTGAAAATAATACTCATTTTTCAGAAAGCAAATCGTGCGGGACAAAAAATGCCTCCACAACCGATAGTCAGCGCACTATAATCTGAATCACAATTGAATTGATGGGCGTCCATCAGCCGGTTTGGAAAACTGATTCTTTACATTCATATACGGATGACTATGTTGAATGTCAGAACGGCTGTTGATCTTGACGACCAATTAACGCCAAAGGAGTGATCATGAAATCGTTGAAATTCTACTTTGAAAATACCAAAGGAACCGGCGTTCTGGCCACCGCGGACAGCGATGGCAAAGTGGACGCCGCTATTTATTCGCGGCCGCATTTTCTGGAAGAAGACACCCTGGCCTTTATCATGCGGGACCGTCTCACCCATCACAACCTCACCTCCAATCCCCATGCCACATTCCTGTTTATTGAAAACGGTCCGGGGTACAGCGGTAAACGGCTGTTTTTAAAAAAAGTCCGGGAAGAAGAAAATCCGGAACTGGTGAGAAAAATCAAGCGCCGCAGATACACTGATGATAACCAGGAGCCCAAGTTTCTGGTATATTTTACGCTTGTCAAAGAATTGCCGCTGATCGGCAGCAGCACCGAATAGCGCTGATTGTACCCGCAGTCTGGAAGGACACCTTTCACGGGGGTCTGCAATCTTTTTCAATGGTGCAGACCCCCCACTTGACAGGGGCTTTTTTAATATCTATGATGTGAATTGTGAATCACAATTCTTTACACAGGAGCCGCCCATGCCCGCCCGGAAAACAGACACGGAACAGCGACAGGATCAGATTGTTCAGGCTGCCCTGGACCTGATCAATGACAGCGGGATTACGGGGCTGAGCATTGCCGGAATCGCCCAGCGGGTCGGGATTGTGCCATCGGCATTGTACCGCCATTTCAGCAGCAAGGATGCCGTGCTGGATGCTGTCCTGAATCTGATTGAAACCCGGCTGCTGGCCAATGTCTCTTATGCCGGAAAACTGGCTTCTGGCCCGCTGGAACAGCTCAGGCTGCTGTTCAGACGCCATATTGCCATGCTCAATGAAAACCAGGCCATCCCCCATGTGGTATTCTCGGATGCGGTCTATACCGGTGATCCCGGACGCAAGGCCCGGATAGCACGCACCATTGCCACATATCTGAAAGAGGTGGAAGCCATCATCGCCCGGGGAAAAGAAGACGGCTCGATCCGAATGGATGTGGTCCCTGCAACGGCTGCGGTCATGTTTTTAGGCATGATCATGCCGGCCGCAGTCCTCTGGAATATTTCAGAAAAAAAATTTGATATCGCCTTTCATGTGAAAACCGCCTGGCCGATGTTTGAACACGCTGTCGCCGTAAAGTAAAAAAAGGAGGGGGTCATGAAACAGCTGCCGGTAAAACTGGGTAAATGGGTCCTGATCATCCTGCCGGTGGCCGTCGCCGTTGCCGTGGCCGCCTTTCTGAAAATCCATCAGCCGGGTCCGGCCCTCAGGCAGCACCCGGAAACAGTGCATGCCCTGCGGGTGATTCCAGCCCCGGTGGTGGACCTGGCTCCCCGGGCCGAAGGGTACGGTATTGCGGAGCCGGTTCAGGTATGGGAGGCAGTGGCCCAGGTAAAGGGCCGGGTGATCGCCACCCACCCGGATCTCAGACCCGGTCAGTTCATCAGAAAAGACACCCTGCTGATCCACATCGACCCCACTGAATACCGGCTGGCTGTGGCGCGTCTGGAAGCCGCCATTGAACAGACCCGGGCCAACCTGGATGAACTGGACAAAGAAGCGGCCAATACACGGCAGCTGGTGCAGATTGAACAGCAGGCCCTGGTTCTGGCTGAAAAAATGCTGGCCCGCAGACAACAGGCGGTGGCCCGCAACGCGGTGTCCAGAGAAGAGGTGGACCGGGAAGAAAAAAATTTTCTGGACCAGCAGCAGGCCGTGCAGCGTCTCCAGAACACCCTGGCCCTCATCCCTTCAAAGCGAAGGGCTCTGAACGCGGCCCTTGAGATGCACCAGGCCGACCTGGAACAGGCCCGGATGGACCTGGAAAAAACCCGGATACTGGCACCGTTTGACTGCCGGCTGTCGGATGTGAACATCGAACCCGGCCAGTTTGTGGGAACCGGCCAGGGGCTTTTCAAGGCCCATGGCACCGGCGCCACCCAGGTCAATGCAAGGTTCCGCATGGAACTGCTCCGCAACCTGCTGGGGGACCCGGCCCGGGAGCGTTTCGGCCCGGGAGTGGATCCGGACACATTCAGACACCTGTTTGACGACATCACGGCGGTGGTCACCCTGTATGACTCGGACTGGTCTGTCCAGTGGGAAGCCCGCATCGAACGGGTCCGGGAATTCGTGGATACCCGGACCCGGGAAATTCAGGTAATGGCCGTGGTGGATCGTCCCTATGATTCGGCCATACCGGGCAAACGCCCCCCGCTGATGCCGGGCATGTTCTGCCGTGTGACACTCACCGCCCCCGCACGGCCCGGACAGGTGGTGCTTCCCAGAAGCGCACTGCACAACAGCGCCGTTTATCTGGTGGGATCGGATGACCGGCTTGAAAAAAAACCGGTGACCGTGGCGTTTTTCTATTCAGATTTTGCAGTGATCTCCTCAGGCCTGTCAGGCAACGAGCGGGTGGTGGTATCGGATCCCTTGTTTGCCATCATCGGCATGAAAGTGAAACCGGTCATGGATGATGCCTTGTTACACCACGTAAAACGCCTGGCCCGGGCAAAAAGTACTGCGCCATGATCCGTTTTTTTGCCCGCCATCCCACCGGGGCCAACCTGCTGATGCTGGCATTTCTCATTGCCGGCGCGTTGAGCCTGCCCCATGTACTGAAAGAGACCCAGCCGGATTTTGCACCTACCGAGGTTGAAATCCGCATCAAATACCCCGGCGCCACGGCCCGGGAAGTGGAAGAAGTGATCAATCTTCGGGTGGAAAACGCCATTGACGGCATCAGTTTTGTGAAAGAGGTCCGGTCCGATGCCAGGGAAGGCATGGCATCGGTCATCGTTGAAATGCACCCTGACGGCGACATCCTGACTTTCATCCGGGACATTGAAACCGGAATCAATGCCATTGATGATTTCCCGGCGGAAGTGGAACAGCCGGTCATACAGGAGCTGGGCAGAACCGACCCGGTATTGTCTGTGCTGGTGTCCGGCCCCATGGACCTTCCGGATCTCAAGGCCTATTGTGAGGATCTCAAAGACCGGCTCCAGGAAACCGGGGTGTCTCTGGTGACCATCCACGGATTTTCCGATCACCAGCTGCGGATATCCTTGTCGGATGCAGGTCTGCGTAAAACAGGCCTGACCGCGGCCCGGGTGGCGGAACGCATCGCCCTTGCAAGCAGGGATTTGCCCCTGGGGCGTCTGGAAACCCGGGATACAGATATTCTGCTGCGGCTCGTGGATCAGCGCCGTACTGCGGCATCCCTGGAAAACCTGGTGATCCTGGCCACACCCGAAGGCGGTGAGATCCGCCTCAAGGATATCGCCACCGTCACAGACCGGTTTGACCGGCCTGAAGAAAAAATCATGATGAACGGCCAGCGCCAGGCCCTTCTGGTCATAGAAAAATCAAAAACCCAGGACGCCATCCAGGTGGCGAAAAAAGCCAAGGCATTTCTTTTAGATGAGCAGGCCCGGTTTCCCCATGTGACCCTGACCCTCACCCAGGACCAGACGGTCATTCTCACGGACCGTCTGAACATGCTGGTGAAAAACGGTATCCAGGGGCTGTTACTGGTGTTTGCCCTCATGTGGCTGTTCTTCAACATCCGGATCTCCTTCTGGGTGGTGATGGGTCTGCCGGTTTCCTTTCTCGGGGCTTTTATCCTGGTGCCCCACCTGGGGCTGAGCATCAACATGTTCACCATGGTGGGCATGCTCATGGCCATCGGGCTGCTCATGGATGATGCCATCGTGCTGGCTGAAAACATCATGACACACCGCCAGAAAGGAAAACCAGCCCTGGCTGCGGCCGTGGACGGTGTCAAAGAGGTGTGGGCCGGGGTGATCTCCTCGTTTATCACCACCCTGTGCATTCTGGGACCTTTGGCCTTTATCGGCGGCCAGATCGGCCGGGTCCTCAAGGTGGTGCCCATGATGCTGATTCTGGTGCTGGCCATCAGTCTCATCGAGGCGTTCTGTATCCTTCCCCGGCATATGAACCATGCCATGCACCGGTTTGACCTGAACCGCCCCAACCGGTTCCGCCAGGGATTTGACCGGTGTTTTGACTGGGTGCGTACCCGGGTTCTGGGCCGCACCATTGCCGTGCTGCTCTCCTGGCGGTATTTGGTGGTATCGGTGGTGACCGGTCTGTTGATTGTGTCCATGGGACTGGTGGCATCCGGAAAAATCAAGTTCCAGGGATTTCCGGAACTGGAGGGGGATCTGGTCACAGCCCGGTTGCTGATGCCCCAGGGTACCCCGCTGTCTGTCACTGAAAACACCGTGGCCCGGATTCTGGAGGCCCTGGCCCGCACCAACACGCAATTTTCTTTTGCCCAGCCCGACGGCCGAAACCTGGTGGAAAACACCTATGTCCAGCACAACGTCAATGCCGACGCCTTTGAAAACGGGCCCCATGTGGCCACCATTTTCGTGGACCTGCTCACGGCGGAAAAACGGTCCGGCAGCATTGAGGCCTATCTGGCGGACTGGCGGGAACAGATTAGTGATCTGCCGGATGTGGTCAGCCTGACCTTGAGCGAGCCCGGATTCGGCCCGGGGGGCCGGCCCATTGAGGTCCGCCTGCGGGGAAAAGATCTGAACCGGTTGAAACAGGCCGCCATTGACCTGCAAACCTGGTTCAACCAGTTTGACGGGGTGGTGAATCTTTCCGATGACCTGCGGCCGGGAAAATCCGAGCTTCGCATGCAGATCAAGCCCGGGGCCCTTGGCATGGGATTTGATGCCGCCGGGGTGGGACAACAGCTGCGAGCCGCATTCCAGGGAATCGTTGTCCAGGAGATCCAGAAAGGGCCGGAACCCTATGAAATCGATGTCCGGCTCACAGACATGGATCAGAACAGCCTGCACCATCTGGAGAACTTTCATCTGACACACCCGGACGGCAGCCAGGTGCCCCTGACCGCCGTGGTCGCCTGGGAAACGGCACGGGACTGGGCCAGGATCGCCCGGTTCAACGGCATGCGGGCCGTGACCCTCAGAGGGGATGTGGATACGCGCCTGGCCAACACCAAGGAATTGATGGCCCGGTTCAACAACGACTTTTACCCGGAATTTTCCGGCAGATACCCGGATATCCAGCTGACCATTGCCGGCTCTCTGGAAGAAACCACCTATGCCCAGAAATCGATGTTCCGCTCCATGATGATCGGATTTATCGGCATTTTCATTCTCTTGAGCTTCCAGTTCAGGACCTTTACCGAACCGGCCATCGTGATGCTGGCCATCCCGTTTTCCCTGATCGGTGTGATCGCCGGCCACGGTCTGATGGGGGTGCCCATCTCCATGCCCAGCCTGCTGGGATTTATCGCTTTAGGGGGTATTGTGGTCAATGACTCCATATTGCTGGTGCTGTTTTTAAAAAATGCAAGAACACAGGGCAAATCCATTGCCCAAGCAGCGGCCCAGGCCAGTCAGGACCGGTTCCGGGCGGTGCTGCTCACCTCCACCACCACCATTGCCGGCCTTCTTCCCCTGCTGTTTGAAAAAAGCCTCCAGGCCCAGATTCTGATCCCCCTGGTCATCAGCACCGCATTCGGCCTGATGGCCAGCACCATCCTGGTTCTGCTGGTCATTCCGTGCATGTATATGATCCTGGGAGATCTGGGCATCGTGGAGGACATCCCTGTTTGAAAAAATTATTTTTTCATATTAAAATGATTTATTTGATCCAAATCAAGGAATGGATTGTTTGTCTGTAATATCCTGTCTTCGAAATGAACGGCAGCCGGCCGGCCATGAAATCCGGCCGGCTGAAAAATAAATGATGACTGAACCCATAACACAGCAAGGAGGCAACACCATGTTCTGTTTTCAATGTCAGGAAACCGCCAAAAACACTGGGTGCACCATAAAAGGGGTATGCGGAAAAGAAGAAACCACGGCCAATCTCCAGGATCTTTTGATTTTCAACCTCAAGGGAATTGCCGTGCTGGCCAAGCAGGGCAAGGCCGCCGGCGTGGACCTGACCACTGAAGCGGGCCGGTTCGTGACCAAGGCATTGTTCACCACCATCACCAACGTCAACTTCAATGATCCGAACCTGATAGAATGGATCAAAAAAGCCCAGGAGTTCAAAAAATCAGTCAAGGACAAAGTGGAAGGCAAAGTGGCCGGGGCCTTGCCCGACGCCGTCCTCTGGTTTTCAGACAATGAGGCGGAATACCAGGAAAAAGCCAAAAAAGTCGGGGTCCTTGCCACAGAGAACGAAGATGTGCGGTCCCTGAGAGAACTGCTCACCATCGGACTCAAAGGGATCTCCGCCTACGCCGACCACGCTGCCATTCTGGGCGTGGAAAAAAATGAGATCTATGACTTCATCCTCACTGCTCTGGCCTCCACCACCGAAGACCTGTCTGTGGACGAGATGGTGGGCCTGGTATTGAAAGCCGGCGAATGTTCCGTCACCACCATGGCAGCTTTGGACCAGGCCAACACCTCCGCCTATGGCAACCCGGAAATCACCGAAGTCAATCTGGGGGTGGGCGCCAATCCCGGCATTCTCATCTCCGGTCATGATCTCAAGGACATGGATGAACTGCTCAAACAGACCGAAGGCAAGGGCGTGGATGTTTACACCCACGGCGAAATGCTGCCTGCCAACTACTACCCGGCATTCAAAAAATACAGCCATCTCAAAGGCAACTACGGCGGCTCCTGGTGGCACCAGAACGAGGATTTCGAAACCTTTAACGGTGCGGTCCTCATGACCACCAACTGCATCATTCCCATCAAGAAGAAAAACACTTACCAGGACCGCATCTTCACCACCGGCGTGGTCTCCTATCCCGGCCTGACCCATATTCCGGACCGTGAAGACGGCAAAACCAAGGATTTTTCTGCCGTGATCGCCTGCGCCAAAAAATGCCAGGCCCCCCAGGAGATCGAAACCGGCACCCTGGTGGGCGGATTTGCCCATAACCAGGTCCTGGCCCTGGCCGACAAGGTGGTGGAAGCGGTGAAATCCGGCGCCATCAAGCGCTTCATCGTCATGGCCGGCTGTGACGGCCGCATGAAAAACCGGGCCTATTTTACCGAGGTGGCGGAAAAACTGCCTAAAGACACCGTGATTCTCACCGCCGGATGTGCCAAGTACCGGTACAACAAACTGGACCTGGGCGATATCGGCGGCATCCCCAGAGTCCTGGATGCGGGTCAGTGCAACGATTCCTATTCACTGGCGGTCATCGCCCTGAAGCTCAAGGAGGTATTCGGCGTCGGTCACATCAATGACCTGCCCATCTCCTTTGATATCGGCTGGTATGAGCAGAAAGCCGTGGCCGTGCTGCTGGCCCTGCTGCACCTGGGCGTCAAGGGTATCCGCCTGGGACCCACCCTGCCGGCTTTTGTTTCCCCGGCCGTGCTCAATGTTCTGGTGGAAAACTTTGACATCAAACCCACCGGAGACGTGGAACAGGATATTGCCGCCATGATGGCCGGCAAATAGTCGCCGGCTGACCGTTATCTCCATGACTGCGGCCGGAAAGATTCCCGGCTGCGGTCATGGCGTTTCCACCGGAGGAGAGAAACCCATGAAAGCCATTGAACAATTGAAGAATGAGCATGAAGCAATAAAGATCATATTCCGCGTTCTCAGGCAAATGTGTGATGCCCTCAAATCAGATCAACCCATTGACACCGGACATTTTGAAGGCATTCTGGAATTTTTCCAGATTTTTGTGGATAAATGCCACCACGGAAAAGAAGAAGACATCCTCTTTCCAGCCATGGTTCAGGCCGGCATCCCGGAACAGGGACCCATCGACACCATGCTGTCGGAACATATCACCGGCCGCGGTCATATCAAGACCATCGGCCAGGCTTTTGCCCGGGTCAAATCAGGCGACAAAGGCATCTCTTCCACACTTGCCCATGCGTGTGAACAATATATTTCGCTGATGCTCGACCACATCTACAAAGAAAACAACATCCTCTATCCCATGGGGGAGAGCCGCTTTTCACAGGCCGTCGACGAAAAACTGTGCCAGGATTTTGAAACCCTTGAACGAGAAAGAATCGGCACCGGCAAACATGACCAATTTCATGAAATGATCACCCGGTTAACCAGCATCTACATAGAGTGAACAGGAGGACGCCATGCATTTTGCAATCAGGGAACACATCCACTGGGTGGGAAAAATCGACTGGGAACTGCGGCACTTTCACGGTCAGGAATACACCACGCACCGGGGATCCAGCTACAACGCCTACCTGGTGAAAGATGAGAAAAATGTTCTCATTGACACGGTATGGTCTCCGTTTTCCAAAGAATTTGTGGAAAACCTCAAAAAGGCAATTCCTCTGGATCAGATCGACTACATCATTGCCAACCATGCGGAGTCCGATCATTCCGGGGCCCTGCCCGAACTGATGCACCACATCCCGGATACCCCCATTTACTGTACCGCCAACGGAGTGAAATCCCTTAAAGGCCATTATCACCAGGACTGGAACTTCCAGGTGGTCAAAACCGGGGACAGGCTCAATATCGGTGCCAAAGAACTGATCTTTATCGAGGCCCCCATGCTCCACTGGCCGGACAGCATGTTCTGCTATCTCACCGGCGACAATATCCTGTTCAGCAACGACGGGTTCGGTCAGCACCTGGCAACGGAACTGATGTACAACGATCTGGTGGACCAGGGCGAACTTTTCCAGGAGGCCGTCAAATACTACGCCAATATCCTGACCCCCTTCAGCGCCCAGGTGACCAGAAAAATCAAGGAAGTGCTGGCTCTCAACGTGCCCGTGGGCATGATCTGCCCCAGCCACGGCGTGATCTGGCGTAAGGACCCCACTCAGATCGTCAATAAATATATGGAATGGGCCGATGCCTACGCGGAAAACCAGATCACCCTGATCTACGACACCATGTGGGAAAGCACCCGGAAAATGGCGGAAACCATTGCCAAGGGCATCCTTGCGGCAGACAGTTCGGTCACCGTGAAGCTGTTCAATGTGTCCAAATCCGACAAGAACGACATCATCACTGAAATTTTCAAATCCAGGGCGGTTCTGGCCGGGTCCCCCACCGTGAACAAGGGCATTCTGTCCGCGCTGGCCGGACTGTTCGAAGAGATCATCGGGCTGCGGTTCAAGGGGAAAAAAGCGGCCGCATTCGGGTCCTACGGCTGGAGCGGGGAATCCGTGAAAGTGATCTCCGACAAACTGGAACAGGGCGGATTTGAGCTGCTGAACCAGGGATTGCGTGTCCAGTGGAACCCGGACACCCAGGCAAAAGAAAGCTGCTTCGATTTCGGCAAAGCCTTTGGCGAAGCGCTCAAGTCATGACATCCCATGGGCCGGGGTCCGGCCCGGGTTCTCACGGGCTCCAGGGACAGATTGTCTGTGCCAATACCCTTGTATACTGTGAGAAATGGACGGAAACCGTGGCCTTTTACCAGACCGGACTCCAGCTGCCGGTGACCGTGTCCAGAGACTGGGTCGTGGAGTTCCGGCTCACGGACACGGCCCGCCTGGGCATTGCCGATGCCGGCAGTGTCAAAAAAGTGATTGAAACACCGTTCACCTTTCGGGCCTGTGCCGGGCTGCACAATAACCTTGCCCGTCCTCCGGCCATCATCGAGCGGTTCAATCTGCCGCAGCCGTTGCTGGACAAGCAGATCATCCGGCTCTCCGGCAATGATTCTGACCGCTGCCAGATATGTGCTTGAGTTCTTCGGGTAGCCCCCTGCTCAGGCGATCCACCGTCTTTGGATGTTATACAGGCTGGCCGCAAACAGGCCGATGCAGAAAGCGCTCAGGATCGCCAGGTCCACCGGGACCGGCAGGGCATGCCCCCCATTCACGGCGCCGTGCAGCAGGTCGGCGCCATAGGTCAGCGGCAGCAGATAGGAAACCGGTTTGAGAAAAAACGGCAGCGCACTGACAGGAAAAAACAGCCCGCTCAGAAAAATCATGGGAAACCGGAAAAAATTGGAAAAAGTCTGGGCCTCGAACACCTCACTGACGGCCACGGCAATGAACAGCCCCATGAATGTGGATGCCACGGAAATCAAAAACACGGCCGGCACCAGAATACCCCATGCCACCTGTGACAGATCGGTCAACCATACGGCAAGGAAAAGGGGCACCAGGGCGTTGAGTACGCCGAACAGGATCGCCCCGCTGGTCTTGGCCAGCATCAGGACTTCAAAGGAAAGGGGTGCCAGCAGCAGACGCTCAAAAGAGCGGTTCTTTTTTTCAAAGGTGATGGTCACCGCCAGCATGGAGGTGGTGCCGAAAAGAATGGACACCGCCATCACGCCGGGAAGCACCTCTGGAATGCCGGCAAGGCCGCTGCCGGTCTTGACGAAAAACATGCCGGTCCAGGCCAGTGGAAAAATAAGGCCCCAGCTGATATTGGGGGGTTTCAGGTAATAGGTTTTCAAATCCTTGACAAAAATATTCCAGAACGCGATCCATTGATTCATGGGGAACCTCCGCCGGTCTTTTCCTTTTCTCTGCCCATGATCTCCGCTTTGACGCCGGTGATGTCGATGAACACTTCTTCAAGGCTGGGCCGGATCTTTTTCGCCTCCGTCACCTCCACTGCCTGATCTTCCAGAAACCGTACCAGGGGTCCGACCCGGACCGGGCTGCCGGATGTCACCCGGATCACTCCCTGTTCCGGAAACGCGAATGCCAGATCCGGGAATGTGCGGTCCAAGACGTCTGCCAGGGTTTCGGTCCAGCCGGTGCAGGTAATCTGAAGCACATGGGTGTTCCGAACGGGCTGGATCAGGTTGTCCACCGTGTCTGTCCGGATCGTTCTGCCGGACACGATGAAGGCGATCCGGTCGCACAGCCGCTCGGCCTCTTCGATATAGTGGGTGGTCAGAAAAATGGTGGTGCCGTTTCTGTGCAGGTCATGTATGAGCCGGCGCAGCTGCCGGGCGCTGGCCACATCGATGCCGGTGGTGGGTTCATCCAGAAACAGGATATCGGGCCGGTGGATGATGCCGGCGGCAATGGCAAGTTTGCGCTTCATCCCCTTGGAGTATCCGCCGAATTTCCGGTCTGCGGCCCCGGCAAGGTCAAAGGTGTCCAGCAGTTCCCGGGCCCGGGCCCTCCGCTCGGCTTTGCCGATGCCGTACAGGGCCGCACAGAAGCACAGGTTTCCAAAGCCGGTCAGCTCCGGATACAGGTTGCTTTCATCGGGCACCACCCCGATGAGGTGCTGGGCGGCCCGGGGATTTTTCGTACAGTCGATGCCGCTGATATGGATGGTGCCGGCATCCGGCCGGGCCAGTCCGGTGAGCATGTTGATGGTGGTGGTCTTGCCGGCCCCGTTGGGACCTAAAAAACCGAACAGCTCACCGGACTGAACCTCAAAGTCAACGGCCGAGACCGCATGGACCTTGTCAAACCGCTTGGCAAGACCCTGGGCCCGGATGGCCGGGTACGGGTCAGGCGTCATCCCTGTCCTCTGTCCGGACGGTGCTGTCTGTGGGACAGGTGCACAGATGCTGTGCGTCATCCCCATGGCATTTTTGGATCTGGTCCGGTGTGCAGTCTTCCGGACGTCCCTTGAGTTCCACCGGGTTCTGACACCCGCAGGTCTGTTCACACATGGTCATTCCTCCGTTTGTTTTTTTGTCATTTTTGTCTGATAGATGCCACTCATCTTGTCTTTGTTTTAATTTTCCTACAGGCACATTTATTTTCTTTCATCAGGAGCAAAGAAACCCGCCAGGTCCGGGTGACAGAATCTGATCGGCTATCTCGCGCCACTGTTCCAGGGTCTGTTCATTAATCCGGTAATGGACAAAATACCCTCTTTTTTCGGCAATCACCACATCGGCATCCCGCAGGATCCGAAGATGCTGTGACACCGCCGCCGGCGATATGTTCAATGTCCGGGCCAGGGCGTTGACACACAGGGACCGTCGCCTGAGCAGGTC
>DATHSR010000562.1:0-7794 GCA_035464035.1 Desulfotignum sp.
CCACCTATTACGGTCTGGGCTGGATCAAGGCTGTTGCCGGTGATGCTGCCATGTATGTGGTGGTGCCGCTGATTGTGATTGTCTATCTTTTCCTGATCTGGCTGGCCTGCAAGGTGCCTGAGCTGGAATATACCCATGAAATAAACAAGCTGCCCAAACTCGGAGAGACGGCCCAGGCCGGGTATTATTTTCTTTTACCCATAGTGGTGCTCATGTGGTGCCTGACCGTGGAACGTCTGTCACCGGCGCTGTCCGCCTATTACGCCACCGTGGTGCTCATTTTTATCGTGCTCACCCAAAGGCCGTTGAAAGGGCTCATCCGGAAAAACAGCGCACCGGAATTTGCTTTTAAAATGGGCTGGGACAATCTGATCGCCGGCATGGTGGCCGGTGCCAGAAACATGATCGGCATCGGGGTGGCCACGGCAGCCGCCGGCATTGTGGTGGGAACCGTGACCCTTACCGGCATCGGCCTGGTCATGACCGCATTTGTGGAGTTTATTTCCGGCGGCAATCTCCTGCTGATCCTGTTTTTCACCGCAGTCATCAGCCTGCTGCTGGGCATGGGGCTGCCCACCACCGCCAATTACATTGTGGTGTCCACCCTGATGGCACCGGTGATAGTTCATCTGGGAGCCTTGAACGGGCTGGTGGTGCCCTTGATCGCGGTGCACCTGTTTGTGTTCTATTTCGGGATCCTGGCCGATGATACGCCGCCGGTGGGGCTGGCAGCCTTTGCCGCCGCCGGAATATCCGGGGGGGACCCCATCCGTACCGGTATCCAGGGGTTCACCTATGATATCCGCACCGCCGTGCTCCCGTTTTTCTTCATCTTCAACAACGAACTGCTCATGATCGGGATCCAGAACTGGCTTCACCTGACCATCGTCATTGTGTCGGCTGTGGTTGCCATGCTGGTTTTTGCTGCCGCCACCCAGGGCTACTGGCTGACCAGGAGCCGGTTTTATGAAACCATCGCTTTACTGCTTGTGACGTTTACCCTGCTGCGGCCCGGATTTTTCTGGGACAAAATTTACGAGCCCTTTCACGAAGAGCCGGGGATTTACCTGCTGGAGGCCATGGAAAGACAGGATGAGAACACCATGATCCGCCTGGTGGTAAAAGGTGAAACCCTCTACGGCGATGAATATACCAAGGCCCTGATGCTGCCGGTGGGCAGGGAAGGGGCACCCGAACAGCGGCTCCGGGAGGTGGGGTTTGAGGTGATTGAGGAAGACGGAAAAATGATCGTGAACAATATCATGTTCGGCAGCAATGCCGAGCGCATGGGCATCGATTTTGACCAGGAAATTCTGATGGTGATGATGGAGTCGGACCGGCCTCCCAAGCAGCTCATGTTTATCCCGGCCCTGGCCCTGCTGGGGCTGATCTATTTTCTACAGAAAAGGCGGCAGACCCCTGAGGAAGCCTCCCGGCTCAAACTCTGAAAAAAAGGAGTTTTTATGTTCAAAAAAATACTGGTGCCCGTGGATATCGATTATCCCAAAACATCCAAGGCGGTATATGACCATGCGGCGGAACTGGCATCGTTGAGCGGGGCACAGATCCGTATCGTGTCGGTGATGCCCGGATTTTCCATGCCCATTGTGGCCTCTTTTGTCACCGAAGAGATCAAGGCCGAGGCCAGGGCCCATTTTCAAAAAGCCCTGGATGAGTTTGTGGCCCAAAACTGTGGGGGAGCCGATGTTTCCCACAAGGTGCTGGTGGGCAAGCATTATGAAGAGATCCTGAAAATGGCGGACAAGTGGGGAGCGGACCTGATCGTGGTGTATCACAACCGCAGCCGGACCGTGAACGAGGCGTTCTCCAACACCTGTGCCCAGAAGGTGGTCAAGGAAGCCAACTGCTCAGTCCTGCGGTTACGAAACGTATTGAAATGACCCGAACGGTACCGGTGTCCTGTCCCATGGACTGTTTTGACCTGTGCCGGTTTCAGGTGACGGTCTCAGACAACCGGATCTCCGGGATCACCGGGGACCCGGACCATCCGTTGACCCGGGGTAAGATCTGCCCCAAGGGCCTGGATCTTCTCAGGCGCCAGATCCACCCGGACCGGCTGACATGTCCCATGATCCGGCGCAAGTCCGGATTTGTACCTGCAACATACGCCGAGGTGCTGGACCGAATTGCCGGCACCCTGACCTCAATTCATGCGCAATGGGGACCCACCGGGGTACTAAACTATACCAGTGACGGCTACGGGGGCGCCAAGGGCCGGATCCAGTCCATTTTTTTCAACTGCCTGGGGGGAGATACCCGCCCGTCGGGCAGCCTGTGCTGGGGGGCCGGTATTGCGGCCCAAACCTTTGATTTTGGCGATGCCCGGGGGCACCTGCCCCAGGATGTGATGAACTCCGATCTGGTCATGGTGTGGGGCAGAAACCCCAGGGTCACCAGTCTGCATTTTTACACCCTGCTCAAACAGGCCCAAAAAAACGGCACCCGCATCATTGTTATCGACCCGGTTCAATCGGACACCGCCAGAAGCCTGGGCGCCCACGTGGCGGTGAAACCGGGCACTGACGCGGCCCTGGCCCTGTCCATGGCCCATGTCATCGTCAAGGAGAACCGGCATGATGCCGCATTTGTCAGGGCGAAGGTTCTGGGCTTTCACCGTTTCCGCAGGTATCTGGACCGGTTTGACCCGGAATCCGCCGCAGGCATCACAGGCATCCCGCCGGAAGATATCAGAACGCTGGCCCGGGAATATGCCGGTGCCAGTGCCCCTGGTATCTGGATGGGATACGGCCTGCAACGGTATGCCGGCGGCGGGAACACGGTGCGGTGCATCGATGCCCTGGCCGCTGTGTGCGGCCATGTGGGAAAGCCGGGCACCGGCGCCAACTTTGCGGCAAAATCCCTGGCCCCGCTGTTGAACCAGCCGGAAAAAGCCAGCCTGGCCCATGTCCGAAAGGTCCGGCGCTTTCCTGTTCCCCTGCTGGGACGGTTTCTGGAGACCGTGGCGTCCCCCCCCATTGCCGCGGTGTTTGTGGCCGGGGGCAACCCCCTGAACCAGAGCCCGGATCTCACCGCGGCGGTAACCGGTTTTCAGCGCATTCCCTTCAAGGTGGTGTTTGACCATTTCCTCACGGATACGGCAAGATTTGCGGATCTGGTGCTGCCGGCAGCCACTGTGTTTGAGCAGGATGATCTTTTTGCCTCCTCCATGTATTCCCATGTTCTCAATTATTCGCAGAAGGCAGTGGATCCGCCGGACACCCTGATGCCCGAGTTTGAGTTTTACCTGGCTTTGGCAAAGCACATGGGTATCGATACCTTAGGGTTTGTCTCTTCCCAAAAATACCTGGCCCAGTGTGCGGCCCCGTTGCTTAAAGAAACAGGAAAAGACCCGGATACGGATCTGGAATCACTTGCCGGTCAGTACCTGCGGATTCCCGGCCATGATATCGCCTGGGCAGACCACCGGTTTGCCACCCCGTCACAGAAAATCGAAATATACAGCCATAGAGCCCACGCTGACGGACAGTCTCCGCTGCCACTGTTTGTTGCGCCTTCTCAGGGAGATGAAGGGTTTCCTTTGCGCCTGCTCACCTGTAAAACAGACCGGTCCATGCATTCACAAGCGTTTGCGTTTGAAGACCGGGAACCGGTGGTGTATGTGAACCGGAAAACCGCACAGGAACTTGGCGTTTCCGGGCTGGACAGGGTGTGCATCTCAAGTCGTCAGGGGAAAGTGACCGCCCGTCTGGCAATGGATGCGGCAGTGTGTGACAGCACCGCGTTCATGCACCAGGGATGGTGGCATAAAAGCGGTGCCGTGAATTTTCTCACCCATGCCGGCCTGTCTGACATGGGGGGTCAGGCAGCGTTTTACGATACGTTCTGCACCCTGTCGTCCATATGAAAACCAAGGTGCCTGGGAAAACCTAATCCACCCGGTGCCAGGTCTGGGTCCGGGAAATAAACAGAAAACTGCCCTGGACCTTGAGTTCATCCCCTTCGGCCCATACCTTGCATTTGTAGATCTTGCCTTTTTTGGGGTCCAGAATGGTGCCCCCGCCATAGGCATCTCCCTCCGGTTTCAAATCCTGGAGGATTTCCATGCCCAACGTGGGCTGATCCTTTCTTGGGTCATCGTCCGGGCACTTGTCACAGGTGGGGTGGGGGTCGGCATCCGGCTTGAGGAACAGTTCAATGATTTTTCCGTAATATTGCCCGTCTTTTTCAAAAATCTGGACAATGGATTTGGGTTCATTGGTTTCATCGTCAATGGTTTTCCAGTTCCCCACAATCGGGGCGGCTGCCATGACGGATCCGGCAAAGGCAAAACAAACAAACATGAGCATCAGGCTGAGCATTACCCGCTTTTTCATCGGTTCCTCCGGAAATTTGGGTTAAAGGTTGGCTGAACACTGTTATACGATGTAGTCTTCTGTTTTTTTTCTGTCAAGCAAAAAGAAAGGATCCTGTCAAAACCGGCGCTGTATCTTTTTTTCGACAGCGATGACCATGCTGAACACCGCACTGAAGCCAAGAACCAGGAGCCATTCGAAAAACCCCATGGGATAGGTGCCGAAAACCGTGTTGAACACCGGCGCATATATGAAAACCAGCTGGCATACCGTCATCAGGCCGGCTCCGATCCACACCCAGGGGTTGGAAAACAGGCCCAGTTCCCAGACAGACCGGGTCAGGGACCGGCAGTTGAACAGGTAAAACATCTGCCCGAAGATGAAAACGTTGACCGCCAGAGTCCGGGCCAGGGCTGCATTGCCGTCCCAGTGCATCTGCAGGTTGAACAGGCCGAATGATCCAATCAGCAGCAGCATGCTCACCAGCAGTATCCGGAATATCAGGGCTTTTCCCAGGATCGGCTGATTCGGATCCCGGGGGGCCCGCTGCATGATGCCCGGTTCCCTGGGTTCAAAGGCGAGCATCAGGCCGAGGAGCAGGGCTGTGGTCATGTTGACCCAGAGAATCTGCAGGGGCAGCACCGGCAGTTCCATACCGAGAAAAATAGCCAGGGTGATGACCAGTGCCTGGCCCCCGTTGGTGGGAAGAATCCAGGTGATGAACTTGGTCAGATTGTCAAAAATTCCCCGCCCTTCTTCGACAGCCGCCTTGATGGTGGAAAAATTGTCGTCAATGAGTACCATGTCAGCAGCTTCCTTGGAAACATCGGTGCCGGTGATGCCCATGGCCACACCGATATTGGCCTGCCGCAGGGCCGGGGCGTCGTTTACGCCGTCGCCGGTCATGGCCACCACATGATCCCGCTTCTGAAGCGCTTCCACCAGCCGCAGCTTCTGTTCCGGCGATACCCGGGCGAGCACCGCCGTTTTTTCAGCAAGTTCCGGAAGAAGGTCTTCATCGATATCCGCCAGATCCCGGCCGGTGATCACCTCCCGGGTGTGAACGGAACAGGTGTCGCCGCACAGACCGAGCTGCCGGGCGATGGCTGCGGCAGTCCCGGCATGATCCCCGGTAATCATCTTGACCAGGATCCCGGCCTCCTGGGACACCCGCACCGCATCGACCGCCTCGGGCCGGGGGGGATCGATCATTCCCTGAATCCCGAGAAAGGAAAGCCCCTGTGCCAGATCCTCGTGTGTCAGGCGGTCGGTTTCCGGCGGCATTTCCATGCGGGAAAAGGCCAGAACCCGGAGCCCTTTTTCAGCCATCTCGTCAACCCGGCGATGGATTTTTTTGGGGTCCGCCGTGTCCACGTCACCGTCCGCCGTAGACATGAGGCTGCAATCCACACACAGGCTTTCGATGGAGCCTTTGACATAAACCAGCCTGGGTTTGCCGGGTCCCTGGTCATGCAGGGTCGCCATGTACTGTCGGGCCGACTCAAAGGGGAGAGCGTCGATCTGGGGCAGCCTGGATTTCAATTCTTTTTCCGACATGCCGGCTTTCATGGCCGATACGATCAGGGCGCCTTCAGTGGGGTCACCTTCCACGTCATAGGCGGTCCCGTTTTTTCGGATGGCTGAATCGTTGCAGAGCATTCCGGCCATCAGCAGTTCCGCCAGTGCCTTGTTGTCAGGGAAAGCCGGGGCATTGTCCCTGGGGGTGATTTTTCCGTCAGGGGCATATCCCACCCCGGAAACCGAATATGCGGCGCCACCGGCAAAAATGTCGGTGACGGTCATCTGATTCTGGGTCAGGGTGCCGGTCTTGTCCGAACAGATCACGGTGGTGCTGCCCAGGGTTTCCACTGCCGGCAGCTTCCGGATGATGGCATGGCGGCCGGCCATGCGTGAAACGCCGATGGCCAGCATGATGGTAATGGCAGCGGGAAGTCCTTCGGGAATGGCGCTGACCGCCAGTGCGACAGATGCCATGAAGATGTCGATCCAGTCCTGGCCCCGGAAAAATCCCACCACAAACGTGACGGCCGCCAGCCCTAAGATGGCGTAAAGCAGCACATGGCTGAACTGCTGTATTTTAACGGTCAGAGGCGTGGCGATGATATCGGCCGATGATATCAGATCGTTGATGCGGCCGATCTCGGTATGGTCTCCGGTGGCGATAACCATTCCCTGCCCGGTCCCGTGGGCCACCAGGGTGGATGCGTAGGCCATGTTGCGCCGGTCCGACAGATCTGTGTCAGCATCAAGCACTGCTTCGGTTTTCTGAACCGGCACGCTCTCACCGGTCAGGGTGCTTTCGTCGATGCGCAGTTCCCTTGTTTTGAACAATCGGAGGTCTGCAGGCACTTTGTCACCGGACTGAATCAGCACAATGTCGCCAGGTACCAGGTCCCTGGCCGCGATTTTCCGGCGCTCGCCGTTCCGGATTACCAGGGTTTCGCTCACCATGGCCCGGGACAACGCATCAATGGCCTTTAATGCCTTGGATTCCTGGATGAAACCGATGATCGCATTGAGCAGGATCACCCCGAAAATTACCGCTGATTCCACCCATTCCTGGAGAAACAGGGTGATGAGGGTGGCTGCCAGAAGAATGATCACCAGGGGCTGGTTGAACTGGAGCAGGAAACGGACCAGCGGTCCCTGGGTTTTCCGGGTGGTCAGGGTGTTATGTCCGTAGGTTTCATGCCGCTTGTCAGCTTCTTTTGAATCCAGCCCTCTGATCAGATCAGATTCAATTGCCAGGGCAGCTGCATCAGCTGTCATCTGGTGCCAGGGTCGTTCGGTTTCAGGGTTTGCCATGGAAAAATCTCCGGTTCAAATTTGGGTTTATTTAACGAAAAAAAACAGCGCGTGTCAATGTGCACAGGTGAAAGCAGGGGAAGTTTAAGGGAGGGAACCGCCATCTGATTTGGTTTTCCGATATTTTTTCTTGACATGTGACAGAAGCCTCCCCATCCTTAAATAATAAAAACAGTCAAGGTTTTATTTAATAAATGCCGGTTTTCCGGCGGTTTGACAGGACCGGAAAAGGGTAATATATCAAAAGGAAAATACAGACATGGACAATCCAGTCAGAAATATTGCACTGATCGATCAGGGCGTTTTTCCGGGTTCAGATAAAAAGATCACGCGGGTGGGGCTTGGCGGAGAAGGGGTGCTCAGAACCACGGGAAAAGAGTCCCAGGCCCGGGCGGTCATCCAGGAAGCCGTAACCCAGGGCATTGCCTACTATGATTCCGCCCGGGTTTACATGGACAGTGAAGTCTATTACGGAAAGTTCTGGCAGGACCACCCACAGGCCCGCGAATCGATCTTTCACACCAGCAAATCCGCCCAAAGAGACCGGCAGGGTGCCCTGGCGGAACTGCACCAGTCTCTGGAGCGTTTAAACACCACCTACCTGGATCTGTGGCAGATCCATGATGTCAGGGAT
>DATHSR010000563.1:0-9023 GCA_035464035.1 Desulfotignum sp.
ACCAGCTCACCGAGCTGGCCATGGAACGGGGCGATGCGCGCATGATGCTTTCAACCGCCTGATCAGAGGAATTCGTCATGAAAGACCTGCTGCACCAGATTGAGCCGGTGATCCTGATGGGCCCCGGCCCCTCCTGTGTCCCCCCTTCCGTCCTCACCGCCCTGGCCAGACCCACCCTGGGGCATCTGGACCCGGAGTTCATCCGGATCATGGATGCCATCAAGCACCGGCTCAAGACCCTGCTGCACACCCAAAACGAGTTGACCCTTCCCGTTTCCGGGACCGGCTCCGCCGGCATGGAATGCTGTTTTGTGAACCTCATTGAAAAAGATGATCCCGTGCTGATCCTGATCAACGGGGTGTTCGGTATGCGCATGCAGGATGTGGCCACCCGGCTGGGAGCTGCGGTGGATATCCTGGAATTTGACTGGGGGACCCCGGTCATTGCGGATGTGGTGCAAAAACAGCTGTCAAAAAAATCCTACAAACTGGTGGCAATGGTTCATGCGGAAACCTCCACCGGCGTGATGAACCCGGTCTCCGGGGTGGGTGCGCTGCTTACGGATACGGATACCCTGTTTCTGGTGGATGCGGTGACCAGTTTCGGCGGCACACCGATTCTCATGGATGACTGGGGGATCGATATTTTGTACAGCGGCACCCAGAAATGCCTGTCCTGTCCGCCGGGCCTGTCGCCGGTGTCTTTCTCAACTGCGGCCGTGGCTGCGCTGCACGCCCGGAAGACAAAGGTTCCCAACTGGTACCTGGACCTGAGCCTGAGCAGGAACTACTGGGAAGGTGCCACCCGGGCTTATCACCATACCGCCCCGGTCAACATGCTGTACGGCCTTTACCAGGCCCTTGGCCTGATTCTTGAAGAAGGAGAGGAACGGGTCTTTGAAAGACACCTGCAAGTCCATCAGAAACTGGTCCGGGAACTGGATCAGCTCGGCATGCGCATGCTGGTGGATGCAGGCTGCCGCCTGCCCATGCTCAATGCGGTAAGGATCCCGGACAAGGTGAATGATGCCGAAGTCAGGACCCGGCTTCTGAGGGAATATAAAATCGAAATCGGCGCAGGCCTGGGGCCTCTGGCAGGAAAAATCTGGCGCATCGGCCTGATGGGGCACACGGCCCGGCCGGAGAATGTGGACACCCTGGTCCGGGCTTTGAAAGCCATCTGTCTGGGCCGGGCCGGCGGTAACTGATACCGGACATCACCTGCAGCCGCCGCCCATGCGATACCTGATCCTTGTTTCCGCCCTGCTCATGCAGGCCTGCCTTGGCGCCACCTATTCCTGGAGCGTCTATGTCCAGCCCCTCAGGGAACTGACCGGGCTGGCCCAGGGGCCGGTGCAGGTGCCGTTTACCGTTTTTTATTTTGTCTTTCCCCTGACCATGATGGTGGCCGGCGGTCTGCTTCCCAGGATCGGCCCCCGGATCAGTGCCATGGCAGGGGGGGTGCTGTTTGGCGGCGGATGGCTGCTGGCCGGCCTGGGCAGCCACAGCTTTGCCTTCACCATCTTAGGGATCGGGGGCATGGCCGGCATTGGGGCCGGGATGGCCTATATCGTTCCCATTGCCGTATGTATCCGATGGTTCCCCCGGTCCCAGGGGCTGGTGACCGGAATCGCCGTGGCCGGATTCGGGGGCGGGGCCGCCCTGGTCAGCCAGATAGGAGGGATTCTGGTCACCTCCTGGGAATATACCCCGTTTCAGACATTTTCTGCATTCGGCACCCTGTTTCTGTGCCTGGTGGTTCTGGCCGGCAGTGTGATGCAGTTCCCTGAATCCGTCAAGCCTAGCACATCCCTGTCGCCGCTCAGGCCGTTACAGGTGATCGGGCATCTTAATTTTCAACTGCTTTATCTGGCCATGTTCATGGGTCTGGCCGCTGGTTTTGCCGTCAATGCCAACCTCAGGGAAATTTTTTCCGGCAATGGCCATTCAACCCAAATCGGCATTACCGCCGTTTCCCTGTTTGCCCTGGCCAATGCCGCCGGCCGTGTGATATGGGGAGCGATATTCGACCGGGTCCAGGCCGCGTCTGCGATCCAGGCCAACCTGGTCTGCCAGGCAGCGGTGCTGGCGGCAGCCCCGCTCCTCACCGGATCGGCATGGGGATTCTGGGGATTCGCCCTGTTGACCGGATTCAATTATGGCGGCATCCTGGTAATCTTTGTTTCCAGTGCCGCCAGAAGCTGGGGGATCCACCATGTTTCCAGAATTTACGGCTGGCTGTTCACCGCCAACATTCCGGCCTCCCTGTCCCCCATTGCTGCCGGTTTCGTGTTTGACATCTTCCATGATTTCACCCTGGCCCTGGCCGGCATGGCCGGCCTGCTGGCGGTCACCGTACTGGTGATCCGGCGGAAAAAAAACGTGGTCAATGACAGGGTCACGCCTTTTCAATAATTGTCTGACAGGCGTTTTATCCCTTCGGCGGCCATGACCTGCCAGGCTGCTTCAGCCGGCTGTCCTTGCGGCATCTCCCTGATGGCTGCCGGGTTATGGATTTACTTTCCCATGGGAACATGGTAAAAAGCCTTATGAAAACACGGCATTCCATCTTTTTCAAAGATGCCCGCCGCATGGATGCACTGGCGGACAACAGCATCGACCTGGTGGTAACCTCCCCCCCCTATCCCATGATCGAGATGTGGGATGCTGTTTTCTCCGGAATGGACCCGACTCTTGGCAAACATCTGTCAGCAGGGAACGGGCCGGCCGCCTTTGAGGCGATGCACCGGATTCTGGATCCGGTATGGACCGAGTGCTTCCGGGTACTCCGGCCCGGCGGGTTTGCCTGCATCAATATCGGGGATGCCACCCGCACTATCCACTCCCATTTTGCCCTGTATACCAACCATGCCAGAATCCTGTCCGCTGCCCGGGATATCGGGTTCACCAGCCTGCCGGGCATCATCTGGCGCAAGCAGACCAATGCCCCCAACAAGTTCATGGGATCGGGCATGCTGCCTGCCGGCGCCTATGTCACGCTGGAGCATGAACATATCCTGATCCTGAGAAAAAAAGACAAAAGAGACTTCAGAACCGACCAAGAAAAACAGATGCGCCGGGAAAGCGCTATTTTCTGGGAGGAGCGCAACAACTGGTTTTCCGATGTCTGGTTTGACATCAAAGGCACGGTCCAGGCCCTGGCAGATGCACAGGAAAGAAAGCGCAGCGCGGCCTTTCCCTTTGAACTGGCATACCGCCTGATCAACATGTTTTCGGTCAGAACCGACCAGGTCCTGGACCCGTTCATGGGAACGGGCACCACCATGGCCGCTGCCATGGCTGCCGGCCGCAGCAGCGTAGGATTTGACACCGACAGGAACCTGGCCGCAGCCGTAAACCGGACCGCAGAAGCGGTGCTGCCCCTGGCCAAAGAGGTGGTCACCCGCCGTCTGGCGCGACATATTGCCTTTGTGGCGGAACGTCAGGCAGCCGGAAAACCCATCAGACACACCAACGAACCCTATGGGTTTCCGGTGATCACCAGCCAGGAAAAATTCTTGCAGCTGTATTTTCCCCTCGAACTGATTCAGGCCGGAGATGCCCGGTTTGAGGTTTCCCATGACAAAGCGCCGGTGCAGTATAATTACAGTCTTTTTGACAATTGACCCCCTAACATCAAGTGGATACAAAAAACATGGTGCCTCCGAGTGACCCCCCCGGCAGAAAAACCGATGAATACGGCAGACTATACAAGGAAAGCCGTCTGGCCCAGAAACGCCTCAACACATTGCTCAAGTTTCTGCCGGACCCGGTGTTTGCCTTTACCCTGGACAATACCGTGGAGTATGTCAATCCGGCCTTTGAACGGGTGTTCGGGTGGAAACTGGATGAAATCAGAGGAAAAAACATCAATTTCGTGCCCCGGCATCTGCTGGATCAGGCCAAACAGGGGATGAGACAGCTCTACCGGAACCGGATCGTACTGGATTTTGAAACCCAGCGGTATACCAAGGATGGCCGGATTCTTGACATCATGATCAACGGGTCCCTTCTGTATGATGAAGACGACAACCCCATGGGGCAGGTACTGATCCTGCGGGACGTCACCACTGAAAAACGCATGGCCAAAACCAACCGGATCATGTTCAGCATCTCCAACGCCCTGCACACCTATCACAAGCTGGGGGATCTGGTGGCCATCATCACAGCGGAAATCCAGAAGCTGGTGTCTGTGGAGGGGGCGTTCATCCTGCTGGCGGATGAAGCGGCCGATGAGCTGTATTTTTTTTCCGCCCGATTCAAGGATGCGGTATCCGGCAGCAAATTCAAGAAAATCCGTTTTCGGGCCGACCAGGGGGTATCCGGCCATGTCTACAAAACCGGCCGGCCCCTGCTGATTCCCGATATTTCCCAGTGCGATTTTTATCTGCGCCGGGTGGATGAAGAAACCGATCTGGTGGCCAGAAACATGCTGTCGGTGCCCATCAAGCTCAAAGACCGGGTCATCGGGGTGGTGTCCGTGGTGAACAAGCTGGAAGGCACCTTTGACGCCACCGATACCGACCTGCTGATGATGGTGGCCAGCACCATGGCCCTGCCCATTGAAAACACCCGGATCCATGAAGAGCTGGAACAGTCCTATGCCGACCTGAAACTGTTGAACCAGGCCAAGGACAAGGTCATCAACCACCTGGCCCATGAACTCAAGACCCCGGTGTCGGTGGTGGATGCCGCCATGAAGCTTCTGGCCAAAAAACTGGCCCAAAAAGGGGTCTGCGATGAAAAAATGGAAACCATCATTGAACGGGGCCGGCGGAACCTGCGGCGAATCCTGGATATTCAGTTTGAGGTGGAGGACCTGCTGCAGAAAAAACAGTTCACCGCCCATCATATTCTCACCCGGCTGGTGGATGCCTGCGTGGATGAACTGGCATTGCTGACCCAAACCCACACCGACCAAACGGCAGCCATGGATGCGGTGCACCAGGCGGTTGAAAAAATTTTCGGCCCGGGCCGGCTGATTGTGAAAACCCTTTTTCCAGACCATTACCTGGCCAGACAGTTAGAGCGCCTGGCACCTGATTTTGCCCGCCGGCGCCTGACCCTGGAAACCCGCCTGGAAAAAACGCCGCCCATACACATGCCGGAAGAGATTCTGGACATCATTACCACCGGCCTGATCAGAAATGCGGTGGAATACACCCCGGACGGCGGAAAAATCGAGATTCACGTTCTTTCCAGAAACAGCCACCCGGAACTGATCATCAAGGATTACGGCATCGGGTTCACCAGGGAAAAACTGCACCTGATTTTTGAAAACTATTTCACACCGCCGGCATCTGCCGAATACACCACCAAACAGCCCTATGAATTCAATGCCGGGGGCCGGGGATTTGACCTTTTACGCATCAAGCTGTTTTCCGAAAGGTATCAGTTCTCCCTGGACATCGATTCCATTCGGTGCCGTTTCATCCCTTCAGACACCGACACCTGCCCCGGCGACATCCAGCGCTGCCCTTTCTGTAAAACACCGGAGGACTGCTTCAATTCCGGGGAAACCGCAGTGCGGCTTCTGTTTTCTGACGCCGGTTAAAAAACTTTTTCTGTCTCACACCGCTGCACCGCAATGGGGACAAAACCGGAAATTCATCCCGGCCACCGGTGTGTCGCAGGCAATGCACTTTATGGGCACCGGCCCAAGTTTTACCAGCAGTTCCCCTTTTTTCACCGGAACCATTTTTTTATCAAACTTATAATCCGCCGCTTTCAACACGCTTTCCACAATACCGTCCACAGACGACACCACCGCTTTTTCCTGTTTCATGATGGTGATATTGAACAACTCCTCTCCGGCCCTGACCAGATCTCCGGGTTTGACGTACATGATCCACAGGTCGCCGTTGGAGGGGGCTGCCGCATGATAGGGATTGCCCGGATCCGCCATCTGGAGGGAAGCTGCTGCCTGACCCACGGCATCCGCCACCCGGACCGTATGAATGAACACCTCGCCGTCCAGGGTGTAGCGCACCACGGCCATGCCTTTGTCATCCGGATGCTCGATCCCTAAGATTTTCATGGCATGGGGTTTGCCGTCGGTGTCGGTGAAGGACAGATCCCGCCCCGGCACCAGGCCTTCGAACCACACATCCAGGGGCACCCGGTTGGGATTGCCGTATTCATGGCGGAACAAAATGGTTTTGAGAGCATCCCCGGGATGGTTGAGATACATGACCAGCTCTTCGGTGGTGGGTACCCGGCTGATCTGTTTTTCCAGGGCCTGTTTTTCCGCGTCGATATCCATCGGATCAAGCCCGTCCAGGGGAGAAGATTCGGTTCTGGATGCCAGGGACTGCTGCCAGTTTTTGCCAAAGGCGCTGGCATAGACCCAGTCCGGCGGAAACCCCAGGGGCAGCCGGCCGAATCTGCCCAGCAGCAGGTTCTTGAACGCATCATTACTGTCTTTGTAAAGAATCAGCCGTTCCTCTTTCAACGTGTCGTTCAGATCCTCTTTTGGGGTGGCGATCACGGTCTCCAGGACCCAGAGCAGGTGTTTCACCTCTTCTTCACCGCCCCGCTGATACGCGCTGGTCACCGCCAGAAAGGCCGTGTTCCAGGTGATCTGGGAGCCCGGGGTGACATCGTGGTACCGGATGATCTGCCGGGTCCCGGCCAGAAACCGGAGCATGTGGGGCAGCAGGTGAATATATCCCTGCTTCATGGCCCCTTCCTGGGAGGAGGAGGTGGCCCCGCCGGGCATGCCGTGGTGAATCACGTCATGGTCGATGCCCTGGAAATAGGGGGCGGTGTACCGGTCGTACCAGGGCATGATCTGCTTGAGTACAAAGTTGCAGTCCCGGATCATCTCTTTGTCCAGGCAGGTTTTCAGGCCCAGTTCCTCTTCCATGTAGGCGGCGGTGGACAGCACCTCGCCCTGGCCGTACCAGCGCACGGCCGCGCCCATGGCCGTATCCACGATATGGGCGCCTGCCAGTGCCGCCGCCCCCACCGCCGGGACAAACAGGCCGTCCGTGCAGTGGCGGTGATAATGGATCACCAGGTTAGGCCACTGTTTCCGGACCGCTTTCACCAAAGCGGCAATAAACCGGGGCGGGCACACCCCGGCCATGTCCTTGAGCCCGAGAATGAAGAGGGATTGCGCCTTTTTTTCAGACACCCCAACCACATCCGCGGCCTGGCGTACGATCTCTTCCACCACCCCCAGGTAGTGATTCACATCAAATCCTTTGGCCCAGGACAGGGACACGGCCGGCTGCCACACATTGGCCCTGGAATTCATCACCACCTCGGCCAGGGGCCGCATGTTATCGACATGGTTGAGAAAATCAAAGCACCGGACAATGTCATGATGTTCACAAATGGCCTCACTGGTGAGCTGCATCAGGTTTTTGGGCTGGGGCTTGTACCCCAGCAGATTGGTGGATCTCACCAGGATCTGCTTGGGGGTCAGGGGGGCGAACTGGTTCCACACCCGGGCCTCGTTGAACGGATAGGTCATGTTGGCCATCATGGCCACATGAAAATGGGCCCCGCCCCCGTTTTCCAGGGAAAAGAACCCGCACCGGTCCAGATACGGTCCCATGAGTCTGTCTTCAGCCAGACGGAACCGGTTGCCCGAGTTGGACTGGGTGATGTCTCTGGCCGTGGTGTCGCTGATATGCACGATCCCGGCATCCCGGACATAATCGATCAGGGCCTGCCGGTCTCCTCTGGGATACCGGCCCGCAGCCGGAACCGGCGGCAGGGGCGGCAGTACCGGATTGAATTGTCCCACCCGTTTGTCGGTCACCCCCCGGTAGTCGGAAAGCTGGACATGGGGGTTGTACCCCATGGCGGAAATCTCGGCCATGAGCCTGGACAGGCGAAGTGCTTCGGATTCACTGTCCCGGTAAGACATCAGGCCCGGGGTTTTTTCCACAAACCGGGTGTCATAGATCCCGGACCTGAACACCGGGTCTGCCATGATTTTCTGATGAAAGGGAATGGTGGTTTTCAGACCGCCGATGATATATTCCTTCAATGCCCGGTTCATGACCGCCAGGGTCTTGTCCCATGTATCACCGTAGGCAATGAGCAGGGAGGCTGCGGAATCATAATTGGAGGGAAATTCATACCCGCCGGCGATACAGGAATCCAGCCGGACCCCGGGGCCGCCCGGTGAGATATACCGGACAATATGGCCGGCATTGGGGGCAAAGCCGTTTCTGGGGTCTTCGCAGTTGATGCGCACCTGGAGAGCATGGGCCACGGGCCGGGTCTTTTCTTGTGTGAACCGCAGGACAGACCCGAAGGCGACGGCAATCTGCTCCTCCACCAGATCGATGCCGTACCGGCACTCGGTGATGCCGTGCTCCACCTGGAGCCGGGTGTTCACCTCGATGAGATAGGGGGTCTGGTCCGCATCCACCAGAAATTCCACTGTGGCAAGGGAATAATACCCCACGGCCTTTACCAGGGCACTGGCATACTCCTTGAGCTGTTGCCGCAGCGCTTCGGTCATCTTCGGCCAGGGAGAGGGGGTGATCTCCACCAGTTTCTGGTGGTTCCGCTGCACGGTGCAGTCCCGCTCATCAAAGGCAAACACGTTTCCGTGCTGGTCGGCAATCACCTGGATCTCGATGTGCCGCACCGAGGTGAGCAGTTTTTCCACATAGATCCGGGGGTTGCCGAAAGAGGCCTGGGCCAGGACAGCGGCCTTGGAAAAAGCGGTTTCCAGCTGATCCATGTCATAGATCTCGTAAATGCCCCGGCCCCCGCCGCCGCCTTCGGCCTTGAGCATCACCGGCAGTCCCATCTCCAGGGCGGTCTGTCTGGCCTCGTCCACTTCCACGGCATGCATGGAACCGGGCACCACGGGCACCCCCAGTTTTCTGGCCAGCTCCCGTACCCGGACCTTGTTGCCCAGAAGGGTCATGGGCTCTGTGGGCGGGCCGATGAACAAGATACCCTTGTCTGCGCATTTTTTGGGAAAACTTGCATCTTCGGAGGCAAATCCCCACCCGGGATGGATGGCCACCACATCCTGCTCTTTTGCCAGCTTCAAG
>DATHSR010000564.1:0-5620 GCA_035464035.1 Desulfotignum sp.
ATCGGTCATCAGACCCCGGGCCCGTTTGGCATGAATACCGATCACCTTCAAAGTTCCCCCTTTTTTTTCCATGAAATGGATATGCAGCACCGGTGCGTTCAGGCGCTGGGGACGGACCGCCTTGAAATATTCGCTGGAAGCCAGGTTGACCAGAACCGGGAATCCCGTTGATTCCTTGATCTCCTGTCTGAGCCTGTCCGTGATCCGTCAGTTCTCTGATCTGGGGCAAAAAAAACGGAAGCGTCTTTTCCGGGTATGACCGGCAGTCGAAATCCAGGGTTTTGGACGGTGAAATGACAATCAGCATGGGGCTATCCTCCTTAAAGTGAATTTAGCCCGAGGTTGTCTAAAAAACAAGTCATTACATTGACAGGCAAAGGATTCCCATGGGATAACCCGGATATGCAGCAGATATGGATCATAGGGGGTGGCCGGTTCGGATTGAGAGCGGCCGGATGGTTTTCCAGGCGGTCAGGGCCGACGGCGGATGTGACCGTGGTGGACCGTGACGGACAGGCCCTGGAAAAAGCACGGTCTCTGGGATGTACCGGTCATGTTGGAAACGGGGTGGCGTTTCTTTTTAAAAAGATGATCCAAGGCCGGGGACCGGACTGGGTGATCCCGGCCGTGCCGATACACCTGGCCTGGGAGTGGTGCCGCCTGACACTGGGGACAGACCGCCTGATCTCCTGTCCTGTGCCCGAAGCGATCGATCCCCGGCTGCCCCATGCCGTGCGGGGCAAAGACAACCAGGTCTATGTGAGCCATGCCGATTTCCTTTGTCCGCCCAACTGTCTTGAGCCGGACGACCGGTGTACGATGACCGGGGAGCCCAGAAAGCCGGACATGTCTGCCCTCATCGCCGGCCTCGGTGTCCGGGGTATCGTTCCGTTTGTGATTCAGAGCCGGCAGCTCGGGCCCGGGGTCGGCGGGTATTCGCCGGGGGACCTGTTTGACCTGGCCGGCCGGATCGGCCGGCATCACGGCAGATGCATCGTGGCCACGGCATGCAGATGCCATGGTGTGATATCCGGCGGTTTTGTCAAATAATCTTCACGCCTGTCTGACAATCAGCAGTTATGTTTCACCTCTTCAGGGATAAAAAAGAAAGGTTGACAAAAACATTCGTTCTGATTATAGAATAACTATTCTATAATTGAAACAGGTGATATATTTTGGCGGCATTGACCAGAAAAGAACGGGACGACATGAGAAAGCGCCGGGAGATCCTGGCGGCGGCCCTGGCCGTGTTTGCCGAAGGCGGGTTCCACAACACCACCATGGCCCAGATCTCCAGGGCGGCCCAGTATCCGCTGGGAACCATCTACAAGTTTTTCCCCGGAAAAAAAGAGATGTACCATGATCTGGTCATAGAACGGGTCCATGAGCTGGGACACATTTTGACCCATATCGCCCAGAAAGAGGCGCTGCCGGTAACCGACCGGCTGCTGGCCGCCCTCAAGGCCCAGGCCCGGTTTTACAAAGACAATCAGGATGTGGTCAAGATCTATATTTCTGAAAGAAGCAATATCGACAGCGTGGGCATGCCCCGGCTCAACCAGCGGGTGAACCGGCTTCATGAACGCATGGTGACCCTGTTCGAACAGATGTTTGAACAGGGAGTCAACACCAGCGTCTTCAAGCCGTATCCTGCCCGGGACATGGCAGGCCTGTTTGCAGATATCGTTCATTCTGCAGCCTGGTCGGGCATGTTCAAGGAAGAAACAGCAGACCAGGCAGACCGGCGGCTGTCCATGATTTTTGAGATGGTTGCAACCGGTATAAAAAAATAAATCAAAAACCAGACACACAGTTATAAAGGGAGAGATCATATCATGGCACAATCCATTGCAGACAGGCGGGATCAGGAATTCGTTCTTTTCGAGATGTTCAACGCAGCGGGGCTGGCCTCCCATGAACGGTTTGCGGAATTCAACAAAAAAACCATGGACATGGTGCTGGCAGAGGCCAGAAACCTGGCAGTCAAGGAACTGCTGCCCGTCAGCAAAGAAGGCGATGAGATCGGGTGTACTCTCACGGACGGCAAGGTGACGGTTCCCCCCGCCTTTCACCGGGCATACAAACTGTTTTGCGACGGTGAGTGGGTATCCATGTGTGATGATCCACAGTTTGGCGGCCAGGGCATGCCCCGGGTCCTGTCCATGGCGGCAGGAGAACTGTTTACCGGAGCCAACTGCGCCTTTCTCATGTATCCGGGCCTGACCCACGGGGCCGGCAAGCTGGTGGAGGCGTTCGGCACTGACGCGCAGAAGAAAAAATATCTGGAAAAACTGTATACCGGCAAATGGGCCGGGACCATGTGCCTGACCGAACCGGAAGCCGGGTCGGATGTGGGCAATCTCACCACCACAGCCCGGCGCAATGACGACGGCACCTTTTCCATCACCGGCAGCAAGATTTTCATCTCCGGCGGGGATCAGGATCTGACCGAAAACATCATCCATCCCGTCCTGGCACGCATCGAGGGGGCCCCGGCAGGCACCCGGGGCATCTCGCTGTTTCTGGTGCCCAAATACCGGGTCAATGCGGACGGCACTGTCGGAGAGCCCAATGATGTGATCTGCACCGGGCTGGAGGAGAAAATGGGGATTCACGGCAATGCCACAGCATCCCTGGCCTTCGGCTCCAGGGGAAACTGCACCGGTGAACTGCTGGGAGAAGAGAACAAAGGCATGAAAGCCATGTTCGTGATGATGAATGAAGCCCGCCTGGGCGTTGGCCTCCAGGGATTCGGGTTTGCCAGCGCTTCCTATATCAACGCGGTGAACTATGCCAGACAGCGGGTCCAGGGTACGGACCTGACGAAAATTTTCGACAAAGACCCCCAGCCGGTGGCCATCATCAATCACCCGGATGTCAGGCGGCAGCTGGTTCATATGAAAGCCTATGTGGACGGGATGCGGGCGTTGATGTATTACACGGCCCTGTGTTTTGACAAGGTGCTGACGGCAGCCGATGATACGGAAAAAGAGATGCACCAGGGGCTCATTGAACTGCTGATTCCGGTGGTGAAAGGATATATCACGGACCGGGCCTTTGAGGTGTGCACCCAGGGCGTTCAGGTTTACGGCGGGTACGGTTTTATCAGGGAATATCCCCAGGAGCAGCTGCTGCGGGACTGCAAAATTACTTCCATTTACGAGGGCACCAACGGAATCCAGGCCATGGATCTTCTGGGCAGAAAACTGGGGCTGAAAAAAGGCAAGCCGTTCATGGACCTGCTGACACAGATGAATCAGACCATTGCCGCGGCCAAGGAGATCCCGGACCTTGAAGAGATGGCGGTGAGCCTGGAAAAAGCGGTGAACAGGCTGGGGGAAACCGCCATGCACATGGGCATCACCGCCATGTCGGAAAAAGCGCTGGATGCCTTTGCCGTGGCACAGCCGTTTCTGGATGTCACAGGGGATGTGGTCATGGGGTGGCTGGAACTGTGGCGGGCCGTGGTTGCCCGGCCCAAAATCGACACAGCGGCAAAAAAGGATGCCGCATTTTACCTGGGCCAGGTCAAGACCGCACAGTATTTCATCCAGTGGGTCCTGCCGGCCACGCTGGGAAAAATGGATGCGCTGCAGGGCAATATCCCTGCCATCATGGAAATGCCGGATGCGGCGTTTGCCGGATAATTTTTCTGGTGCCGCAGACAAAGGGTGCCGGGATCAAATCAGACACAGTATGTCTTTTAGGTCAACCGAACGAACGGTTTTTCAGACATCAGGCGTCTTTGGGCGGCTTGAACGCATTTTTATTGAGCTGGTGACGTGTCAGCAGCCGGTTGAGCTGCCTGGGGGTGATGCCGGCTCTGGCTGCGGCCTGGTCGATCCGCCCCCGGGTCTGCCCCAGCAGCGTGGACAGATAGGTGCGTTCAAACAGGTCGATGGCATGCTGCCGCGCCCGGGAAAGGGAGGTGTCGGTCTCGGTGTCTGACACCGGGGCATCCAGGTCCGGCATGGTGTCCAGAGGAAAGCTGCTGGGCAGAAGCATAAAGGACTGTTCAAGAATGTAGGCCCGTTCCATGATGTTTTCAAGCTCCCGGATGTTTCCCGGCCAGTCATAACGCTTGAACCGGTCCAGCACCAGCGGGTGAATGCCGGTGATCTGCCTGCCGTATTTGATGTCCAGTTTTTTGAGAAAAACCTCGGTCAGATACGGCAGATCTTCCAGCCTGTCCCTGAGGGGCGGAATATCGATGGGAAAAATATTGAGGCGGTAGTAGAGGTCTTTTCTGAACTGACCGGTTTTGACCAGTTCAGCGATATCCGCATTGGTGGCGGCAATGATCCGGACATCTGATTTCAGGGGGGTGTCCCCGCCCACCCGGCTGTACACGCCGTCCTGGAGAACCTGCAGCAGTTTGATCTGGGCCGCCGGGGTGATGGTCCCGATTTCGTCCAGAAAGATGGTGCCGCCCATGGCCATTTCGAATTTCCCGGGTTTTCTGCGGTCCGCGCCGGTGAAAGCGCCTTTTTCATGCCCGAACAGCTCGCTTTCGATCAGCGTGTCCGGGATGGCGCCGCAGTGGACCTCGATAAAGGGTCTGTCAAACCGCTGACTGTGCCAGTGGATCAGCCGGGCGGTCATGCCCTTGCCGGTACCGGTTTCCCCCAGCAGCAGCACCGTGGCAATGGTGGGGGCCACGGACTTGATGCTGTCATATATTTTTTTCATGTGCCGGTTTTTGGACTGAACCATATCCAGCCATTCGGTTTTCCAGAAATGATCCCGCAGATATTCCAGTTCAAAATCCCGGGAAAGGGTCCGGGGGATCGAGTGCAGCAGCAGCTGTACATCCTGTTTTCTGACAGGGGAGGGCAGGTAGCCGGCAGCGCCTTGTTTGACCGCCTTGAGTGCCGCGTCCATGTTTTCCTTGTTGCACAGGATCACGAACTGCACAAAGGGGTTGGCTGCCACAAACGGATGGTCTGAAAACTGGAACGTGCTGGATTCTGGGTGTTTTTCCAGCAGAAAGATATCTGCCATGATCATGTCAAAGGGGGTTTTGCTGTGCATGGCCCGGGCGGTGTCCAGATCAGCGGCATGGCTGACGGAAAAAGATTTTCCCAGGACCCGGGCGATCAGCGTGAAATCATCTGACTGATCGGTCAATACCAGAATATCTTTCATGGAAAGTCCTTCCCAAAAATGACCTGGCAGGTGCAGTAAAAGAATGCATAAAATTGCGCACCCGCCTGGATGCTGTATTAGCAGCAACCACGGGATGTGTCAATCAATGATTGTCCGGTCAGGCAGCTTCGCCGGGTCCGTGAATGTGAAAGTTTTCCACATGAATGATTTTGGCGGATCCCAGGGTTTCGGTCCACCCGGTCACCGTCACGGTTTCCCGCAGGTGTCGGACCAGGGCGCGTCCGCTTTCACTGTCGGTAACTGTAAAAATATCCTCGTCAAAGGTGACGATGGCGGTGCCTAAAGGGCTGCCGCCGGCGTCCCAGGAAGCGGGGACGATAATGCCTCTGATGGATGTGGGATGCTGTTCCATGACATGGGAACAAGCAAATAACGGGCCAGACCTTTCTGGTTGCTGTCTCATCAAGGCAGCCGGTCAACCGGTCTGGATAGACAGAACCGATCGACCGGCGCA
>DATHSR010000565.1:0-13122 GCA_035464035.1 Desulfotignum sp.
TGCTCCGGATCTGGCTTCCAATGAACAGGCCATTGAATATATTCTTTCTGCTGTTGAATCGGCCGGTTACCGGCCGGGCAGGGACATCGGCATCGCACTGGATGCGGCGGCATCTGAATTTTACAAACAGGGAACATACCGGTTCCTGTCCGAAGGCAAAGACCTGTCCGCCGATGATCTGATTGATTACTATGAAGGCCTGATCGAGAAATATCCGCTGTATTCCATTGAAGACGGCCTGGCAGAAGGAGACTGGGAAGCCTGGGAACGCATGACCGATCGCCTGGGAGACCGCATCCAGATCGTGGGGGATGATATTTTTGTCACCAATCCCGATATTTTCAAACGAGGGATTGAAGCCGGTATCGGAAATGCCATTCTGATCAAGCTCAATCAGATCGGAACCGTGACTGAAACCCTGGATACCATCCAGATGGCCAAGGATTCCGGTTACACCACCGTGATTTCCCACCGGTCCGGAGAGACCGAGGACACTTTTATCGCGGACTTGGCGGTGGGCGTGAATGCCGGTCAGATCAAGACCGGATCCATGTCCCGGAGCGACCGGGTGGCCAAATACAATCAATTGATCCGGATCGAGGAAAGACTCGGTGCCGGTGCCGCTTTCATGAGCAACCTATTTGGTTGACAGCCCAAAGGCAGCGGTTGCACCGGCCGGGTTGATGTGGACCGCCGGCAGGTGTGGTATCATAAGGGTATTAACAACACAGATGTGCAGATAGTCTGTCATCCAGATATGCGGGGGATTCATGGCTGAAAACACCAAATATATTTTTGTAACCGGCGGGGTTTTGTCTTCGCTGGGAAAAGGGCTGGCTTCGGCAGCCATCGGCATGCTTCTGGAAAGCCGGGGGCTCACGGTCACCATTCAGAAACTGGATCCGTATATCAATGTGGATCCCGGCACCATGAACCCATTTCAGCATGGTGAGGTGTTTGTCACCGATGACGGGGCTGAAACCGATCTGGATCTGGGACATTATGAGCGGTTCACCCATGCCAAGCTTGGAAAGAACAACAATTTCACCACCGGCAAGATTTATCATCAGGTCATCACCAAGGAGCGCAAAGGAGAATATCTGGGCGGCACGGTTCAGGTGATTCCTCACATCACCGATGAGATCAAGCAGAGCATCTGTCTGGTGTCCAATGACGCGGATGTGGTGATTGTGGAAATCGGCGGGACCATTGGGGATATTGAATCGCTCCCGTTTCTGGAGGCCATCCGTCAGTTCAAGGCTGATGCCGGTGCCGCCAATGTGATTTATATTCACCTGACCCTGGTTCCCTATATCAAAACCGCCTGTGAGGTCAAGACAAAGCCGACCCAGCACAGCGTCAAGGAGTTGCGGAGCATCGGTATCCAGCCGGATATCCTTTTGTGCAGAACCGAGCATTATCTGTCCCAGGACATCAAGGACAAGATTGCGCTGTTCTGCAATGTGGAATCGGATGCAGTGTTTACCGCCAAGGATGTGGACTGCATTTACGATGTGCCGCTGGTATATAACAAGGAAGGGCTGGACACCAAAATTCTGAAGAAACTCAACATCTGGGCCCGGTCTCCGCGGCTGGATGAGTGGCGGGAGATGGTGGAAAAACTCAAGAATCCCCGGTTCTGTGTCAACATCGCCATCGTGGGCAAGTATGTGGACCTGACCGAAAGTTACAAAAGCCTGAACGAGGCCCTGACCCATGGCGGAATTTCCAATGGGGCAAAGGTCAATCTCCAGTTTGTGGATTCCACCACCCTGACCGAAAAGAATGTGGCTGAAAAGCTTTCCGGCAGTGACGGCATTCTGGTGCCGGGAGGATTCGGTTCCAGGGGCATTGAAGGAAAAATTCTGGCTGCCGGGTATGCCCGGGAAAACAAGGTGCCGTATTTCGGTATCTGTCTGGGGATGCACATGGCGGTGATCGAGGTGGCACGGAACCTGGCCGGCATGGAAGATGCCAATGGCGAAGAATTTGATCCGGATACCCCCTATCCGGTGATCTACCTGATGAAGGAATGGGTGGATCAGCAGACCGGTCAGGTGGAAAAGCGGGACGAAACTTCCGACAAGGGGGGGACCATGCGTCTGGGAGCCTATCCCTGCCGGCTGGTGCCAGACACCTTTGCCTTCAACGCCTATAAGCAGGAACATATCTCAGAACGGCACCGCCACCGGTATGAATTCAACAACGCATACAAGGAGCGGCTGGAAAAAGCGGGGCTGATAATTTCAGGCACGTCTCCGGACCATGAACTGGTGGAAATCGTGGAGCTTATGGACCATCCCTGGTACCTGGGATGCCAGTTTCATCCGGAGTTCAAATCAAAACCCATGGATCCCCATCCGCTGTTCAAGGCATTTATCCGGGCATCTTTGAAGAATGCAAAAAAATAAGGCTGTTGCAGGCCGGTTTTCACCACGGGTCTGGGCATAAAATCAGCACGGTACCCGATCACACAGGGAGCGTTTCATGGAAACGGCGGTGACCATCAAAAATCAGAACATCCGGCTCCAGGCCATGCTGTCAGGGGATTTTTCTGACCGCGGCGTAGTCATCACCCACCCGCATCCCCTTTACGGTGGAAACATGGACAACCCGGTGGTGACCCAGGCCGCCTCCGCTTTTGTCCAGAAAAGGTTCACCGCCCTGCGGTTCAATTTCAGGGGCACCGCCGGCAGCACCGGCATGTTTGATAACGGCCAGGGCGAGCAGACCGATGTGATTGCCGCCCTGGCTTTTTTAAGAGATCAAGGCGTCACCACGCTTTTTCTGGCCGGGTATTCCTTCGGGTCCCGAATCAATGCATCCGTGGTGGCGGGCGGATATGACATCGCGGATCATATCATGATCTCCCCGCCGGTAGGGTTCATGTCCTTTGAGGATATCACGTCGCTGCCCGCCACCGGGTTGATCATCACCGGGCAGAATGATGACATCGCGCCGCCGGACATGATCCAGGCTCACCTCAACCGCTGGCAGATCACCCCCCGGTTTGATATCATCCCCGGGTGCGATCATTTTTATACCGGCTGTCTTGATCGGCTTGAGAACCGGCTGTTGACCTATCTTTCCTGAATTTCCCTTTCCCGGCTCCACCGGCCCAGAACCCGAAATCATCGGTCGTTGTCACTGATTGCTGACGGCATTTTTTTCAGACCCCTGTCAGTTTGGCATAAAAATCAAAGAACGAAGCGGATGCGGTCTGCGAACCCCGGGGCAAGGTCAGATCCTTTTTAAGGCTATTTCCAGGCCTGGACCGGCCTCGTTTTGTATAAATAAGGATTTATGCCCTAAAAAACTAAAAAAATAAGTCAATATGGGAATATATTTGATATAATAGGGCTTAAATCAGAATAATTCCTTATAAAATTAAAAAATCTTCTTGACAACCGAATCAGGATTTGGTTAGGGTTGAATCAGGGAAACGTTGGATGTTGATTGATCCGGTTACGGATGATATTTCCCTGCAAAAGACCATCACAGCCAACCATATAATTTTTTAGGAGGATGCCATGCCGATCAAAAACAATCGCCTTATTCTGGACGGGTACACCTTGACCATTGAGGAGCTGATGCAGGCCGGCCAGGACCTGTCCATTCAGGTGGAGATTCATGAAGACAACTGGCCTAAAATCCGGGAATGCCGCAAACTGGTGGACAAATGGGCCAATGAGGAGCGCTGCATTTACGGGGTGAACACCAGTTGCGGGGGGCTTGTGGACCATCTGCTCCCCAAGGAGCGGGACAATGACTTTCAGAAAAACCTGGTCCGAAGCATCACCACCCAGGTGGGAAAACCCTTTGAAGACACCCTGGTGAGAATTTTCATGATTGCCCGGGCCAACTCCCTGTGCCGGGGATATTCCGGCATCAAGGAAAAAAACCTCAAGATTTATCTGGACATGATCAACAAACAGGTGTTCCCGCTGATCCCCAGAAAAGGATCCCTGGGCACCAGCGGGGATTTGGGGCCGTTGGGATGCATCGCCGCTGTGGGGTTCGGCGAATGGAAAGCCCGGTACAAAGGGGAGGTCATGCCCGGTAAGGCAGCCATGGACGCAGCCGGCGTGGAGCTGATGTATCTGAATGCCAAAGAAGGGCTGTCGTTGATCAACGGCACCTCGGCCATGGTGGGCCTGGCCTGCACCGTGATTACCGAAGCCACCAACACGTTGAAAAATTCGGATATCATTGCCGCCTTTGCCATTGAAACCCTGATGGGCCGGATCAATCCCTTTGATGTCCGGGTCCATGAGCAGAAATATCATCCGGGCCAGTATGCCACAGCCATGAACCTGACCAAGCTGCTCACCGGCTCGAGCATGGCCATCGATGAACTGGAACTGTCCCTCAAGCTTCAGGCAGTGCTCCAGAAACATGAAGGCATTTCCGTTGCTGATATCCCTGTGGAAGATGCGTATTCCATCCGGTGCACGCCCCAGTTTGTGGGACCCACCAAGGAAGCGGTGAACCATGCCCGTGAAGTGCTGCTGCGGGAGCTCAATTCCAGCAACGACAATCCCTTGATCTTCACCGAATACGACACCTTTATTCATAACGGCCACTTCCACGGCCAGCCCATCTCCTTTGCCATGGACTGCCTGGGGATCTCCATGGTCAACATCGGGGTGGTGTCGGACCGTCGGATTGATCGGTTCATGGATTCAGCCCACAGCACCGGGTTGCCGCCCTTCCTTTGCAAGGAAGACACCGGGGTTCGCATGGGCCTGATGGGGGGGCAGTTCATGACCACCTCTCTGGTTGCCGAAAACCGGACTCTGGCCGTGCCGGCCTCCATCCAGTCCATCACCTCCACCGCCGATTTCCAGGATATCGTCAGCTTCGGCCTCATCGCCGGCAGAAAGGCCAGAAAAATTGTGGAAAACACCAACCACATTCTGTCTTTTGAACTGCTGTGCGCTGCCCAGGCAGCGGACCTGCGGGGAACAGACAAACTGAGTCCGGCCGGCAAGATCATGTATGAAGCGGTTCGTGAAACCCTGGGCTATATGGGCAAAGATAAAGTGTATATTGACGACATGGAAGAACTCAAGGCAAGAATCGAATCCGGTGAATTTGTGAAAAGAGTGGAAGATGCCGTGGGCGAGCTGCTCATTGTTCACAAAAAAGAATAATTGACATTTAAGGAAAAACAGGGGAGGAAACATGTCAGCGCATCCTGTTGCAGCGAAAATCGTTGATGAGTACCGGGAAAACTATCCGGCTTCCAGAGAGCGGCACCAGCGCCTGGTCAAATATATTCCGGGAGGGGCCACCAGGAGCCTGAGCTATTTCAGGCCCTGGCCCATCCATATTGATTACGGCAAAGGGGCCCATGTGTATACCCATGAAGGCCATGAACTGCTGGATGTCACCAATGCCTATGGGGCACTGGTGCACGGCCATGGTGATCCGGATGTGGTGGCGGCGGTACAGGCTGGCATTGCCAGGGGCTCACAGTATTCCACCCCTACCGACGGCCAGTACCGGCTGGCCAAACTGCTGTGTGACCGGGTGCCGGGGTTTGATAAGGTACGGTTTCTAAACTCCGGCACCGAGGCCACCATGTTTGCCATGCGAACCGCCCGGGCCATTACCGGAAAAGACAAGATTCTGAAAATGACCGGCGGCTTCCACGGCACCCATGACTGTGTGGCCGCTTCCACCAAGAAGAATGTCATCACCGCCGGCATCCCGGCGGGCATGACCGCAGATATCCTGGAAGTGCCCTTCAATGATCCGGATGCCGCAGAAAAGGCAGTCCGGGAAAATGCCGCGAACCTGGCCGCTGTGTTCATGGAGCCGTTCCTGGGTGCCGGCGGTGTGGTGCTTCCCAAAGAAGGGCTGCTCAAGCGGATCCGGGAGGTCACCAAAGCCCATGGTGTGTTGCTGATCTTTGATGAAATCTTTTCTTTCCGGGTGAATATCGGCGGGTGTCAGAATCTGTATGGCGTGGTTCCGGACCTGACCACCGTGGGCAAGGTGGTGGGGGGAGGACTGCCCATCGGGGTCCTGGGGGGAAAGGCCGAGTTCATGAATATCTACTGCCATGAAAATACGGAAAGGCCCCTGTATCACTCCGGCACGTTTAACGGATATGAAACCGTGATGCAGGCCGGATTTGCCGCCATGACCAAATATGACGAAGCCGCCATCGCAGCCATCAATGCCAAGGGAGATAAGTTCCAGAAAGGACTGCTGGCTTGCATCGCTGACAACGGGTTGAACATTCAATCCAACCAGATCGGCTCGTTGATCAATATTCATTTTGTCAACCGCCCCACTGTCCGGGCTGCGGATGTGCTGGCCTCGGAAGAGGAGCTGCACACCCTGATGCACCTGTCGCTGCTCAACAAACGGATATTCAATATCCCCAGGGGATTGTTCATTCTGTCCACAAAGATCACTGAAGATGAGATGGACATGCTTGTGGGAAAAATGGATGACACCTTGAAAGAGCTGCTGCCGCTGATCAGGGAAAAATACAGCCATCTGCTCGTGTAGGCAGTTGGGGGAGTACCGATGGTATTGGACAGAATTGACAAAAAAATCTTGAACACGCTTCAGGAAAATGGGAAAATAACCAATTCAAAACTATCAAAAATTGTGGGAATATCCGCCCCTGCCACCCTGGAACGGGTCAAACGGCTGGAGCTGGCAGGGGTGATCACCCATTTTACAGCAGTGGTGAATCCCGAGAAAATCGGTTTTTCCATCATTGCCATGGTAAACATCGGCCTGAACCTGAGCAACCTGTCTTCGGTTGCCATGATCAAGGAAAAGTTCTTGGCCTTGGATGAAGTGATCGAGTGCTACCAGATCGCCGGTGCCAATGATTTTGTCCTCAAGGTGGCCGCCAGGGACATCAAGACCTACGGGGAATTCATGAACAAGAAACTCACACAGATAGAGGGAATCCAGGTCATCAAATCCTCTTTCATCATTGACAACGTCAAGGAGAAAAAGATGTTTCTGCTGGACATGGAGGAAGAGTACCGGGTGTAGTCTGCAGACGGGGAGCATGGCCGGACATTTGCTGTCACGGCGGCGGAGCCGCCTTTATGGCGGTAAACAGTGTAAACCGATAATAAAAATCTTATAATTGAGGAGAAAGAATATGGATAAAATTATTATTACCGCAGCCATCACCGGTTCGGTTCACATTCCCACCATGAGTGATTATCTGCCCATCACCCCGGATGAGATTGTGGCGGACGCGGTCAAGGCCTGGGAAGCCGGAGCCGCCATCGCCCATATCCATGTGCGGAATCCTGAAAACGGCCTGCCGGTGTCAGACCCGGATCTTTTCCTTGAGGTGCATTCTAAAATCAAAGCCCGGTGCAACATGGTGCTGTTGCCGACCACAGGCGGCGGCATGAATCAGACCACCGAGGAAAAGCTGATTCCCATCAAGAAGCTGAAGCCGGAAATGTGCTCGTTTGATCCGGCGCCCTTCAATTTCGGAATTTTTCAGATTGCCAGTCGTTTCAAGGAGTTCAAGCATGAATGGGAAAAAGATTACCTGGAACTGTGTAAGAATGTGACCTTCCGGCCCACTTTCAACGATGATCTGATTTATGCCAAAACTTTTCTGGAAATCGATACCAAACCGGAATTCGAAATCTATGAACTGGGCCATGTGTCTTATGTGAAATGGCTGATGGAGGAAAATCTGGTGAAACTGCCGGTTCATCTCCAGTTTGTTTTCGGCCCCATGGTGGGCTGGATGACGCCGTCGGTCAAGCATCTGGTCCTGATCCATGACGAGGCCAAAGAGGTCCTGGGAGAAAAAAATTTCACCTGGTCCGTGGCAGCCGGCGGCCGATACCAGATTCCCATCACCTCCACCGCCATGGCCATGGGGGCTCAGAATGTGCGGGTGGGACTCGAGGATTCCGTGTATGCGGGCAAGGGCATCATGGCCAAGGCCTCTGCCGATCAGGTGAACATGGTCAAAAATGTGGCAAAGGAGATGAGTCTGGTCCCGGCGACTTCGGATGAGGCCAGAGAGATTCTGGGGCTCAAGGGGCTTGACAAGGTTAATTTTTAACACAAGGAGGAGATCGTTGAACTACTCAGGCTATGCTTCAATCCATGCGAGACACATTCCTGAAAAGGTCTGTCTCATTGAAAGAAATCCTGGCTCCGGGAGCCGCAGATCCTTTACCTGGAAGGAATTCAATGATGAAATCAACCGCACCGCCAATTTTCTGGCCAAGGAACTGGGGGTGAAAAAAGGGGATTTTGTCATGCATCTCCAGAACAATTCCCTTGAGTGGCTGGTCACCTATTATGCCATTATCCGGCTGGGAGCGGTGGTGGTACCCCTGAACTTCCGTTTTGAAAGCCCGGATATTCAGTATGCGGCCGGGGTGTGCAACCCGGATGTGTTTATTCTGGGGTCGGAATTTCTGGGTGTGGTGCAGCCGATCCAGGAGACCCTGTCTTCTGTCAAACATTATATCTGTGTGGGAAAACAGGTGCCCGCGGACATGATCGATTATACTGCTGTACAGAAATATGAGGATACCGGGGATGCCCAGGTAGAGGTGGAACGGGATCATGGCCTGGCCATGATGTTCACCTCCGGCACCACCGGAAAGCCCAAGCCGGTTCTTCATACCCACTATTCCCTCAACAGCACCGCCGTGGGCAACGGCATGACCTATTTTGTGCAGAAAAATGACAACTATCTGATCTTTCTGCCGCTTTACCATTCCGGCACCCTGTTCCTGTGGGCGCCGTTTTACGCCACCGGTGCCACCGGCACCATTATCCGGGATTTTAAAGATCCCAAATGGATCATTGAAGCCATCGCCACAGAGGGCTGTACCGATACGCTGTTTGTGGTGCCCATTGCCATTGCCATCCTCAATGCCGTGAACAAAGGCACCATCAGGCTCAGTGACTATGACCTGTCTTCCTGGAAATATATGGAGGTCGGGGCCCAGCCGGTGCCCTTTGACATCATGAAGGAGCTGGTGGAAAAACTGCCCTGCAAGGTGTCCAATATCTACGGTATCACCGAAGGCGGCGGGGGCGGTAGTTTTAACCTGTATCCTGAAGATGTGTTGAGCAAGCCGGGCTCCATCGGCAAACCGACATTTGGCGTGGAAGCCAAAATCGTGGGCCCGCTGGGGGAAGAACTGCCTGATGGTGAAGTGGGGGAACTGGTTTTCAGAACCCCCCGTATGATGTATGCGTACTATTCCAATCCTGAAAAAACTGCGGAAACCATAAAAAATGGTTGGCTTTATACCGGAGATCTATTAAAGAAGGACAGGGATGGATATTTCTACATTGTGGATCGCATGAAAGACATGATCACCAGCGGCGGGGAAAATATCTATCCGGTGGAGATCGAAGATGCGCTCATGGATCACCCGGATATTGACGATGTGGCCTGTATCGGATATCCGGATGACCGGCTGGTGGAAATTGTGATGGCGGTGGTTCAGCTCAAGGAAGGGCGGCAGATGACTGAAGAGGATGTGATTGAATTTGCCAAAACCAAGCTTTCCTTGTATAAGGTACCCAGAAAGGTGATGTTTGACGCAGTGCCCAGAAATCCCACGGGCAAATTGATGAAACCCCAGCTCAGGGAGAAATATACCGGTCGCAAGGAAGCTTTCAAACAACTGGCTTAGGTTCCAACTAAAGTTACCCCCGGTGCGGGGGCAAAAGCGACCCGCACTGACAACAGTATAACTTTAATCTTAGGGAAAGGAACAGACATTATGAGAATTCGGACATTTTTCAACGCATCGCTGGTATTGATCCTGACCGCATTGATGTTCGCCGCTTCCAGTCTGGCAAGTGATGCCGCACTGGATAAATGGAAACCCGCCTTTGACCCCAGTGGCGCCAAGTACAAATGTATCGTCTCCAATGTGTCCACACCGGCCCTGGTGGGAACCCATGCCGGATTTGAAATGCGGGATGAGTTGTGGAAACGGACCAACGGACAGATCTACATCGATTTCAAACCCCTGTCCATTCTCGGGGGTGAGGTGGAAGTCCTGAACATGCTCCAGATGGGCGCTATCCAGGGCATGGGTGTGTCTTCGGTGGCCTCCACCAACCTGGGGCCCCGGTTCGGTATTGTCAACCTGCCGTTTCTGGTGGATTCTTTCGAAAAGCTGGACAAGCTCATCAGCAATGAAACCTTGTTCAACCATTTTTTGAACGCCATGGATCACCAGGGTATCACGGGTCTGGACATCACTGGGTACGGCCACTATGGCTGGGCCACCACAGTGCCGGTGAGAACCATTGAAGATGCCAAAAAAGTCAAGTTCAGAACGGCCGAGGCTGCCGTGAACCAGTTGACCTATAGAAACTGGGGCTTCAATCCGGTTGCCATGCCCTGGCCTGATGTCCAGGTGGCTTTGAAACAGGGCGTTATCACCGGTCTGGATCACACCCTGGCCGTATGCAATCTGACCAAGAAATTCGAAGTGGCCAAATACTTTACAGAGATCAATTATGCCCAGGGCCTGTTTATCTGGATCTTCAACAAGGCCTGGCTGGCCAGCCTGCCTGAGGATCTGAGGCAGACGTTTATTGAGACCGTCAAAGATGTGAGCGCCGCCAACCGGGAAAGAACAGCTGTCTGGGAAGAGGAGAATAAAGTGGCTGCCCAGGCGGACGGGGTCGAATTTATCCAGCTGCCGGATGCGGAAATGGATATCCTCAGGGACCAGAGTCAGGATACATATGAAAAATATGCGGCAGAGATCAACCGGTTGTATCCTGGTGACACTTACAGACCGGACAATTTCCTCAAAGAAGTTCAGGACTTTTTAAGCGAATAGAAAAAATTTGGCGGGGTCAGGCCAGTGCGGATTGATGTGCGGGCCTGATCCCTTTTATTCTTTTATTGAATATCTGAGTTCAGGGATTTTTTTATGTTTGCCAAAACACTGAAGAAGCTGGACAAGGTGGTCAGCCATATTGAGGAGTGGACCCTTTTCATTATTGTTATTGTGGCGTTGATCTCCTTGTTTTTCAACGTGGTGCTGCGGTATGGGTTCAACTATACCCTTGCCTGGAGCGAAGAACTGGTGCGGATTGTGATCATCTACTCCACGTTTGTGGGGGCCAGCGTGGCGATCAAACAGCGGGCCATGATCCGGATCGATGCCATTGTCCAGATTTTTCCAAAACTCAAGACAGGCCTGACTTTTTATACCAATATTCTGATGCTGGTGTTTGCTTCCATGATGATCTATTACGGATATACAATGACCTATATGCAGTATCTGACCCATCAGAAAACCATCATCATGCAGATTCCTTTGGTTGTTGTCTACTCGGTCATGCCTGTAACAGGTATCATGGTTTTTTTCAGGACGCTTCAAGTGATGATCCAGGATGCTACGTCAAAATAAAAAGAGGTTGTTTTCATGCAGATAAGTGACTTGATTATCCTTTGTATCTTGTTGGGGTGCATGTTTACCTACGTGCCGGTTTTTCTGTGCCTGTTTTTCACTTCCGCTATCGGGCTGGTTTTTTTCCTGGACATGCCGCTGGGACTTTTGATCCAGACGCTTTTCAGAAGTCTTGACAATTTTTCTCTGGTGGTGGTGCTTTTTTTCATCCTTTGCGGGAATATCATGAGCAAGGGAAAAACTGTTGAAAAGCTTATCAAACTGGCCAACTCCCTGGTGAGCTGGCTGCCCGGGGGCCTGGGCATGGCCGGGATCATCGGCTGCGGATTGTTCGGCGCCATTTCCGGATCCACCGTGGCCACGGTGGTGGCGTTGGGGGGGTTCATGATTCCGGCCCTGATCAAAAACGGATATGATGAAAAATACACCCTGGGGCTCATGACCACCTCCCCGAACTTAGGCGTGATCATCCCCCCCAGTATCAGCATGATTTTTTACTCCATGATCAGCAATGTGTCTCTGGAAGGGCTGTTTATAACCGGGTTTGTTCCCGGTTTTCTGATTATTGTCATCGTATGTTTCTACACCTGGGTGAAATACCGGCATAATACCGATGTCAAGCGGCTGCCTGCGCCCAAGCTGGGCGAGCTGCTGACTATTTTCAAGGAAGGGTTCTGGGCGTTAATGCTCATTGTCATCATCTTCGGCGGGATCTTTTCAGGAATGTTCACCGCCAATGAGGCGGCGGTGGTGGCGTCGGTATACGCATTTTTCGTGGAGTTTTTCATCTACCGGTCCATGAACTTCGCTGATATCAAGGATGTGACCGTCACATCCGCTGTCACTTCAGCAACCCTGCTGCTCATTGTGGCATCCGCCACCTGTTTCGGCCGGTACCTGACTTTTGAAAACATTCCCAACCGGGTGGCAGAGGTGGTGGTGGCGTCCATCCAGTCTCCCATAGTGTTTTTACTGGCCATGAACATACTGCTACTCATCATCGGCATGTTCATGGACATCATTTCCGCCACCCTGATTCTGGGCCCGGTTTTTTTGCCCCTTCTGGGACCTTTTGGGGTGGATCCCATGCATTTCGGGCTGATCATGACCGTGAATCTGGCCATCGGGTACTGCACACCACCCATGGGGGTGAGTCTGTTTATCACCGGATCCTTGGCCAGGCGGGACATTATCTATGTATCCCGGGCCATATGGCCGTTTCTGATTATCCAGATCAGCGTCCTGTTTTTCCTGACCTATTTTCCCCAGGTCGTGCTGTTTCTGCCCCGGATGTTCGGATATTTGTAAATCAAGGGAATTCAGTGTCCGTCAACAAAGCCGGCGGGCACTAAATTCCTTTATCAATGATGTTGGCGTTGTGCCGGAGCCGTTCCTGGATACCCCGGGACACGGTCCAGTGCTGCTCAAATTCATCCCAGAAGTCCCGGTTCTCGTCTTTCCAGTTGTCACCGAACCGCAGGTCAAAATGGTCCCCGAGTTTGTCAAACAGCAGTTTCCATGTGGGTTTCCCCTGTTTCCTGGCGTCCATGAACTCTTCAATCAACGTGTCCAGATCACTTAAGTGCTCTTTGGAAAGATAGGAAACCGCCCCTTTTTTGATGGACTCCATCAGTGCTTTGGGATTCATGGCATTTGCGGTGAGCATGATGGCCGGAATATCCCGCTTCACACATTCCTCAAGCAGTTTGATGCC
>DATHSR010000566.1:0-12124 GCA_035464035.1 Desulfotignum sp.
CAGAACGCTGGCGGTGCTTCCGCCTGTAAGGATCTCCCATGAAAGTCGTAAGCATATCCGGCTGGAGGATATTGAACGGGATCACATCCAGGAAGTTCTCCTTCAGAAAGGGTGGCGTATCTCAGGCAAGGACGGTGCTGCCCAAGCACTTGGGATCAAGCGCACCACACTGCAAGCCCGGATGAGGAAACTGGGTATCCAGCGCACCCGGGGGAGCAGCAGGACATGAAGGAAAACGGGTTGAATCAGGGTGATTTGTGCTTATTTTAGAGCAGAACTTTTTAAAGGAGATGAAAATGAAAGAACTGCTTTTGATCGGTGCTTTTGTGGGCATTTACCTGCTGCTGCAGATCTATGTTCTGCCGAAAATGGGGATATCCACCTGAATGCGCAGCGCCTGTCAGGTGACAGACAAGAAAAATACAGAAAATAAAAAGACCGCCGAATCCGAGAGACACACCGCATCCTCCTCATTGACTGACAAAAAAGAGTGACATCCCGAACCAAGGGTGTTTTAATGTCATAATAGTTGTGCATGCTGATCCTGATCAACAGATGAGTGGAGACAGATATGAAAGACCTGTTGTTTGAACCCGTTACCATAAACACCCTGACCCTGGATAACCGGATTTACCTGCCTGCCATGCATCTGGGCATGGGGGTGGCGTATAAGGTCACCGACCCGATTGTAGAATTTTACGCATTGCGTGCCAAAGGCGGCGCCGGCCTGATCTGTGTGGGATTTGCCACGGTGGATGAACTGTCCGGCAACACCCAGAATATCGGGGCCCACGATGACCGGTTCATACCGGGCTTGACCCGCCTGGCATCCGCCATCAAAGACAATGGATCAAAAGGGGCGGTACAGCTCAATCATGCCGGCCGGTATAATTTTTCCTTTTTTCTGGAGGGAAAACAGCCGGTGGCGCCGTCCGCCATTGCCTCCCGCCTGACCAAAGAGGTGCCCAAAGCGATGACCATCCCGGAGATCGAACAGACCATCGCACGGTTTGCCAGTGCGGCCCTGCGGGTGAAGCAGACCGGGTTCGATGCCGTTGAGATTCTCAGCGGCACCGGGTACCTGATCAGCGAGTTTTTATCGCCGTTGACCAATCACCGCAGTGATGCATACGGCGGCAGCCTGGAAAACCGGATGCGGTTCGGCCTTCAGGTGATGGCGGCGGTTCGGGATGCGGTGGGCAAAGATTTTCCCTTGATTGTGCGCATGAACGGCAATGATTTCATGCCCGGCGGCAACCCCCGGTCAGAGCTGAAAGCCTATGCCCGGGCACTGGCTCAAGGGCCGGTGGATGCCCTGTGCATCAATGTGGGATGGCATGAGGCCCGGGTGCCCCAGATTGTGGCCCAGGTCCCTTCGGGGGCTTACGCCTACCTGGCTGCCGGCATCAAGGAACAGGTGGATATTCCGGTGATCGCCTCCCACCGGATCGATGATCCGGATACCGCCAGAAACATGCTGGCAAAGGGCCTTTGTGACATGGTGGCCATGGGCAGAAGCCTGATCGCCGACCCCATGCTGCCTTTAAAAGCAAAGCAGGGCAGGGAAAATGAAATCGTTCACTGCGTTGCCTGTGCCCAGGGCTGTTTTGACAACCTGTTCAAGCTTAAATCGGTGGAATGCCTGTGCAATCCGCTGGCCGGCCATGAAGCCGACCGAAAAGTCAAACCAGCCGGCTCTCCCCGGAAGATTCTGGTGGCCGGGGCCGGTCCTGCGGGCATGATGGCGGCAGTGACCGCCCGCCGCCGGGGGCACCAGGTGGTGGTGTATGAAAAACAGAACCGGCCCGGAGGCCAGCTGCATCTGGCGGCGGCCCCGCCCGGAAGGGACGCGTTTGCCCGGCTGGCCAAAGACCTGGAAACCCAGCTGGCCGTGGAAAAGATCCCGGTGGTTCTCAATACTGCAGTGGATTCAAAGATCATCGGCAGAGAAAACCCGGATGCCGTGATTCTGGCCACCGGTGCCAGACCGGTGATGCCGGCCGTTCCAGGGGTGGACCTGCCCCATGTGGTCCAGGCCTGGGATGTGCTGAAAAACCGGGCGGTCACCGGGCAGCGGGTGGCGGTAATGGGGGGAAATGCCGTGGGGGTGGAAACCGCCCTGTTTCTGGCGGACCAGGGAACCGTGCCTGGGGATGTGCTCAAGTTCCTGCTTGTAAACCAGGCCGAAGATCCGGACACGCTTTTCAAAATGGCGGTGTCAGGGGCGGCAACGATCACCATTGTGGAGATGACGGACCACATCGGCAGGGATATCGGCAAATCCACCCGGTGGGGCATGCTTCAGGATCTGGACCGGGCCGGTATTGAAACACTGACAGGGGCAACCGTGACCCGGATCATTGCCGGGGGTCTGGTTTTTGAAAAACAGGGAAAGGAACGGCAATTGTCCGTGGACACCGTGGTGATCGCCGCCGGTTCCGTGGCAGACAATCCCCTTGAATCCGTGGTGACACACATGGGCATCCCCTGTGAGGTGGCCGGGGATGCCGCCGGGGTGGGCACCGCCTTTGATGCGGTTCACCAGGGGTTTGCGGCCGGCAACCGGGTGTGACATGCCAGGCAGAATTCAGGGGCAGAACCGGGGTGCGGCATCAAAAAAATCAGCCACATGGCGGGTATAGGCGGTCAGAGAAGCGGATCTCAAGATTTTTTTGACCGGCTTTTCATGGGTTTTAAACGATTGCCCCAGATAATGCCAGAACCCTTTCATGCGGCCGGTCAGGTGTCCGGGACCTGAAAACTGACCGGCATAGGCCTGCAGCAGATCATCATGAAAATTTTGGAGCCGCGTCAGGCGGCGGTCCGGTTCCGGTGAGATGCCCTTGATCTCTTCGGGCAGAAACGGGTTGGCAAGCAGCCCCCTGCCGATCATGAACCGGCGGATGCCCGGGAACCGGTTTTGGACGGTTGAAAAAAAAGCCGTGTCCGTAATATCCCCGTTGTAGACAAAGGGATGGATGCTGGCGTTCATGGCGGTTTCAAAGGCGTCCAGGTCGGCATCGCCCCGGTACATCTGGATGCCGGTGCGGGGGTGCAAAATGATGTGATCCAGCAGGTGGCGGTTCAATACCTGGATCACATCATGGATCTCCTCTTTATCCTGCCGGCCCAGACGGATTTTTACGGATAAGGGCACCGGCAGGTCGGGGATGATTTTTTCCAGCAGGGTGTCAATGGTTTCAGGAAACATCAGCAGGCCGGAACCGCGGTTTTTTTTGGCGACTTTGGAATGGGGGCACCCCAGATTCCAGTTGACCCGGGCATGGCCCATATCTGCCAGGTGCTGTGCCAGAAACACAAAGTCTTCTGCCGCATTGCCCAGGATCTGGGGGGTTACCGGCAGGGCCAGGTTGTACCGGGGGTCCACATCCTTCAACCGGGAGGGGTTGAGTCGCCGCTCTCCCATGGTGGAGATGAACGGGGCCAGGGCCTGGTCCACACCGGAAAAATGCGCGGCATACACCGTTCTGAAGGTGCAGTCCGTAAATCCCTGCAGCGGGGCCATGATCAGGGTGAAATCGGTGTTGTTCACGGGGGCGGTCTTCCCGGGGGGTTTTGGGTTGCAAGTTGTATCAAAGCCTTGACAAGGGTCATGGCCATGTGCGATGAAGCAGTTTGTCTGGGTAGGATGGTATACATAACATTAAATTGGATTGCAAGGAGTGTTCGAACGGTATGAAAGAACTTTATCAGGAAGTGATCCGGATCAATCAGATGGCGGACGATGCCCGGAAAGCGGACAGGGCCAGATCCTTTTTTGACACCTTGAACCACATGGCGCTGCCGTCTCAGTTCAACTGGGCCCACCAGATTTTCGAAGGCATCCATGTCGCAGCGCATCCTGATAAGACCGCGTTGGTCTGGCATGACATTCAGACCGGTGAAACCAGAGAATACTCCTATCTGACCCTGATGCACAAGGCCAATCAGCTGGTAAATTTTCTGTCTGAGAACGGGGTGGGCCATCACCGGAATATGTATATGATGGCGCCCATTTTGCCCGAAATGTGGGTTGCCGGTCTTGCCTGCATCAAGGCCGGCATTGTGGCGGTTCCCACCGCCACCACCATGACGCCCCGGGAGATGGAATACCGGTTTGAAACCTATAGGCCGGATGTGGTGCTGGCGGATGAAGCCAGTGCCGAGTTCATTGACCAGGCCGCCGAACAGACCGGTATTCATCCGAAGGTCAAACTGGTGCTGGGCAGCAGACCCGGGTGGACCGGATTTGATGAAATTTCGACCCGTTCCGTCGAAGCGGCGGCAGCGCCCACCCGGTCTGATGACATATTGTTCTGTTTTTTTACTTCCGGCACCACCGGGCTGCCCAAACGGGTGGGACACACCGCTGTTTCCTATCCGGTGGGACACCTGTCCACCACCGTGATCATCGGTGTGCAGCCCGATGATATCCATCACAACCTGAGTGCACCGGGCTGGGCCAAATGGTCCTGGTCCTCTTTCTTTGTCCCGTTCAATGTCGGGGCCACCGTGACCGCCTTCGCCTACACCGCGCTGGACCCGGCGCTGTATCTCAAGGCCCTGGAGACAAAGCAGGTGACCACATTCTGCGCCCCGCCCACAGCCTGGCGGATGTTTGTGAACTCAGACCTGGGCGGGATTGATCTGACCGGGCTGCGCCAGTCCGTGTCCGCCGGTGAACCCCTGAATCCGGATGTCATCAACCGGTGGGAGAAATACACCGGCACAAGGATCCGGGATTTTTACGGCCAGACCGAATCCACCGCCATGATCGGCAATCCCCCCTGGATGAAGGATAAAATGCGGTCCGGGTCGTTTGGCGTGCCGTCTTTCATGTATGATGTGGCCCTGGCCGATGATGAAGGCAATGAGATCCACACCCCGGACACGGTGGGACATATCGTGGTGAAACTGGATAACTGGCGGGGCACCGGCCTGTTTAAGGAGTACATCGGCAACCCGGAAAAAATGAGTTCCGTGTTTGTGGACAATTTTTACTACACCGGAGACCGGGCCTCTTTTGATGTGGACGGGTACTGGTGGTTCGTGGGCCGGGCCGATGATGTGATCAAGTCATCGGATTTCCGCATCGGGCCGTTTGAGGTGGAAAGCGCCCTCATAGAGCATCCTGCCGTGGCGGAAGCCGCAGTAGTGGGGGCCCCGGACCCCCATCGCTACCAGCTGGTGAAAGCCTATGTGATCCTGAACCCGAATTTTGAGGGAAACCGGGACCTGGCACTGGAACTGTTCAAGCACACCACCCATATTCTGGCAAAATTCAAGATTCCCCGGATCATCGAGTTTGTCACCGAGGTCCCCAAGACCATTTCCGGCAAAATCCGGCGCATCGAACTGCGGGAGATGACCGCGTCCAAACCGGACACAGCTGCAAACAGCCGGTTCAAGGAATACTTTTACTGGGATTTTCCCGAACTCAGTTCCAAGAAAAAGAGGTAACCGCCGGGATCGGATCAGGAAAAAGGCATTTCCACTTCGATTTCCCCGCTGCCGGTACGGATGAACTTGGCATCCGGGTAATGTTTCTGGAACACCCGGAGCATTTTGCGGTTTTCCGCCAGCACCGTGGCAATGAACTGCGTGTAGTTGTTTTCTCTGGCAATGCTCTCCAGGCTTTCCAGCAGAAAGGTGCCGATACCCAAACCGTGGAGGTTTTCCTTTACCAGAAACGCCACTTCCGCGGCATGGTCCGAGGCTTCGGCATAGGAGCCGATGGCCACGATCTGTTTGCGCTGTCCCGCCTGCATCACCCCGATCAATGTCATGTTCCGCCGGTAATCCACCTCGGCCCATTGCTGCTGGAGCATTTCTCTGGAAAACACCTTGCGCTTGTTGAAAAACCGGTAGTAGATGGAATCCTCCTGGAGAGAATAGTAAAAATGCCGGGATTCGAACTCATCGGAAGGCAGCAGGGGCCGGAAGTTGATATCCTTGCCGTTGGGCAGTTTCAGGGTATAGTGGTAGGAATCCAGGAACATCAGGTCCTGGCTGGTGGGCGGCACCTGATCCGGAAAAATATAGTGGCGTTTTTTGGCTTCTTCGATCAACTCTTTTCTGAATTTGGGATGGGCGATCTGGGCCAGCTCCATGACCCGCTGGTAGATGCTCTTGCGCCGCATTTCCGCAATCCCGTATTCAGTGACAATGATATCGATATCCCCCCGGGTGGTGGCCACCCCGGCCCCCTCGCTCAGGTGGGGAACGATGCGTGAAACCGTGTCGTTCTGGGCCGTGGAAGGGATGATGATAATGGAAAACCCGCCTTCGGACATGGCGGATCCCCGGATGAAATCCACCTGGTCCCCGATGCCGCTGTAAAACAGGTATCCCTTGGAATCGGTGCAGACCTGGCCGGTGAGATCCACTTCCAGGGCGGAGCTGATGGAGATGAGCCGGTCGTTTTTGGCAATGACGTTGGGGTCGTTGACAAATTCCGAGGATTTGAAATAGAACATGGGGTTGTTGTCCACAAAATCATACAGCGCCTTGGACCCCATGCACAGGGAGGCCACCACCCGGTCGGGCAGATAATTTTTTTTCCGGTTGGTGATCACTTTTTTTTCAAACAGGGGCAACAGCCCGTCGGTGATGACCTGGGTGTGAATTCCCAGGTCTTTTTTGTCCATCAGATAGGGCATCACCGCATCCGGCAGATGACCGAACCCGATCTGGAGGGTGGCGCCGTCGTCCACCAGCATGTTCACATAATGCCCGATGCGTTCGATGACTTTCTGGTTTTTCTGGCTGGGCAGAGATTCCAGCAGCGGTTCCTCGTACTCCACCAGATAGTCGATTTCATCGATGTGCACCACCGAGTCCCCCCAGGTTCTGGGCATCTGGGGGTTCACCTGGGCGATGACCAGGTCGGCGTTTTTCATGCCCGACAAGGTGATGTCCACGGAGATGCCCAGAGAGCAGTAACCATGCTTGTCCGGGGGGCAGATCTGGATCAGGGCCACATCCAGTCCGATCTCCCGGTGTTCAAAGATCTTGGGGATTTGGGACAGGTATACCGGAATATAGTCGATTTTTCCCTCAAAGGCGGACTGGCGCATGAGCACAGAAATAAAAAACAGTTTGACCGAGAACCGGGACAGAAATTTTTCGTCATGGATATATCGGGACAGGGAAGATGACAGCATCTGGTATACAATGATATCCTGGGTGCTCTGGTTTTCCACCATGGCCTTGATCAGCCGCTGGGGTTCTCCGCATCCGGTACCGATAAACACCCGGCTGCCGTTTTTTATTTTTCTGGCACTCTCCTCGGGAGTAAGGAGTTTTTCCGGGCATATGTCCCTGAGATTCATGAAATTGTCTGTCTCCTGTTGAAACCGTTGGGATGGTGCGTCCAATTATTATGAAATACTTTTGGCGCAAAGTACAGAAAAAAGACGGGTGAGAATGGAATCACACGGGTGATTGCTGTTTTCTGCACCATGGTGTATGTTCTCAGATCGTTTGTTCCCTTTAAAAGGAGGTTCCATGGAAAACCCGCGCCTGATTGTCATGCCTTTTGTCCCGGACCCCGGAGAGATCTTTACCGGCACCGGCCTTTCAATCCATTTTCTGCTGGGCAATCTGTTTGCCGTGCATCCGGGTCTGACCGAGTGCTGGTTCGGGTGGCGGGTGAAGAAAATATTTCCGGACGGTCCCGGATTCTCCGACTTTTGCCGGGGAAATGCGCCGTTGCCCGATATCGCGTCCCTGGGGGTGCAGGAAAAGGTCAGATACTGGCTCACAGGATCTGTTTCCGGTGGACCCGGCATCCTGCAGGTTTCCATGGCACTTCATGATATCCACGGGAATGGGCGCCGGATCACCCTGCCCCTGTCCCTGGATGACGGGATGCTGGATTTCAGGCATCGGTTTCTGGAATGGATTGCCGGTGCCGGCCTTGCATTTCCCTGCACCGATGCGGTCCTGTGGCCGGAATGGATTACCGCCCCGGGGCTGGACAGCCTGGGCCGGGGCCTGGAAGTCCTTTATCTCAATTATATCACCCAGGCCGGCACCGGGGCGGATCCCATCGATCTTGCCTGGTTCGACCAGGCGGTGGTCACATCCCCCCGCTCCTACCTGGCCCAGGATTTAAAGGGCTGGGGGCTGTATAAAAATCAGGCGATACTCCCTGCGCAGGCAGCCTTTGAAACCGCCCTGGCCCTCAATGAAACCGGGGTGGGTGCGTTGTCGGGCCTGCTCTGGTGCGCAGTGCTCGAAAAAAATCGAAACAAAGCCCTGGGGTATGCCCTGGCAAAGGCCCGGGTGACCGGCAATGATCCGGCAAAAGCCCGGGCATGGGTGGAGAAAAAAATAACCGGATAGCCGGCCGTGTTCCTCCGGACCCTCACGGTCCGGTTGTCTGGTCGATCCAGTCAAGAAATGCAGGCAGACCTTGTGCAATGGGGACCTGGAGGATCTGGGGAACCGTGTAGCTGTGGTTTTCGGCAATAAAGGATTCAAGGGCCGGATACAGGGCGGTTCTTGTTTTGATCACCAGACGGGTTTCCTGTTCGGTCTGGACCGCGCCCTCCCAGGTAAAGATACTGACCACCGGATTCATCTGCACGCAGGCCGCCAGTTTTCTGTGGACGATCTCTGATGCCAGTGATCTGGCATCTGTCTCGTTTGCACAGGTGACAAGAACCATACAATAGGACATGACGTCTCCTTTTTTTTATGGCGGGTTTTTATCGCGCCGGGTTCGGTGCCGGCATGATCCAGGGGTCGAAATCCAGGGTGGCAAAGTAGTCTGCCATGGTTTCAGCCCGCCGGATCAGGGCCACGCTGCCGTCTTTTCTCAGAACAAGCTCTTTGGGGCGTAAATGGCCGTTGTAGTTGAATCCCATGGCCGAGCCGTGGGCACCGGTGTCGTGAATGACCAGGATATCGCCTTCTTCGGTTTCAGGCAGGGGCCGCTGGACAGCGAATTTGTCGTTGTTCTCGCACAGGCCTCCCACCACATCCACCGGTCCGGCCGGGGGCAGATCCGCTTTTCCATGGATGTGAACATGGTGGTAAGACCCGTAGATCCCGGGCCGCATCAGGGCGGACATGGAGGCATCCACCCCCACATAGTTTCGGTAGATATGCTTGTGGTTGATCACCGTGGTAACCAGAACGCCGTGGGGACCGGTGATATAGCGCCCGCTTTCCATATACAGCCGGGGCGCCCAGTTGTGTGCCTGTCTGAATTTTTCCAGAGACCGGGCAATGCCGCCGGCCAGGGCGGGCAGATCAAAGGGGCGGTCTGCCGGATTGTAGGGAATGCCAAGGCCGCCGCCGATGTTGATGAATTCAAACCGGATGCCCAGTTTCATCGACAGTGCGGTCACAACATCCAGGAGCATGTCTGCGGTTTCCTTCATATAGGTATAATCCAGCTCATTGGATGCCAGCATGGTGTGGATGCCGAACCGCTTGATCCCCATCCGGACGGCGGTTTCATAGGCGGTGTGGATCTGGTCATGGCTGACCCCGTATTTGGCTTCCACCGGGTTGCCGATGATGTGGTTGCCGGTCCTTTTCGGGCCGGGGTTGTACCTGAAGCAGATCAGTTCAGGGGTGGACGGCAGTTTTTCAATCAGGGAGATGTCGTCCAGGTTCAAAACAGCGCCGCCCTCATCCATGGCTTTTGTGAATTGATCCCGGGTGGTGTTGTTGGAGGTGAACATGATATCCTCGCCGGTGGCGCCGACGCTTCGGGCCAGCACCAGCTCCGGGACCGAGCTGCAGTCAAATCCGAATCCCTTCTGAAAGAGAAGTGTCATGATGGCAGTATTGGGCAGGGCTTTGACCGCAAAATATTCCCTGAACCCTGCAACGGATTCGAACGCGGTATTGAGCCGGTCGCAGGTATCACAGATGCCGGCTTCATCATAGATATGAAACGGGGTTCCAAAGGTGGCCACGATATCGGGCAGAATCCGGGACAATCTCTGGTTGAAATCAGGTGACATGGGCATGGGTGGTTTCCTTGAAAAAAGTTGAATTTATTTAACAGTTCAGGTGTGAAGGGATACCAAAAAAAGAGGGTTATGAAGGAATTTTGTCCAGTAGGATCTTGGCGCTTTCCTTGAAAGTGGACAGTGCGATCTGGGTCCGGGTGGCGGCCACGGCATCGATGTTGTTGATCCGGGTCTGCAGAATGGTTTCCAGCTCTTTGTTGTCTTTCACCCGGAGCTTTACCATCAGGCAGTCCTGACCGGCCAGGTAATGGACCTCCTGCACCTGATCGATGGCCGCCAGGGTCTGTCCGATTTCAGGAAAACAGGCCGGGTCAGCCACCTGTATCTGGACAAATGCGACCATGGCGCAGCTGAACATGTCCGGGTTGAGCCGGACCTCATATCCCTGGATCACACCGGAGGCTTCCAGTTTCTTGATACGTTCCAGTACGGCCGAGGGTGCCATGCCGATGGTCCTGGCCACTTCAACGTTGGGGATCCGTGCTTTTTTCTGCAGGATCTGCAGGATCTGCAAGTCTGTTTTATCCATGGGCTGCGGTTCCGGTTTTTCTGAGGTTATCGGTTGTTTGGCAAATAATATTTTTGTTTTTGGGCTATGTCAAGAACATATGTTTTATTTTTTAAATATATTTAGAATTATATTCATTTTAAAGCGTGACTTGAACTCATGTTGCTGTTTTGACGCCTGCGTTCAGGAGGCAGAAACCCGTTTCATCCCACAGATTAATTTTAAAAACAATAAAAAAAGAGTTGACAATATCCGGAAAAACATATAGATTCGCCTTTGTTTTTTGGGAGTGCCCTCGGGCCGTTAACTCAGGTGGCAGAGTATCTGCCTTTTAAGCAGAGAGTCGCTGGTTCGAGCCCAGCACGGCCCACCAGTAACAGCGCACCCGTTACCAGGAAACCTGATGCGTCCCCATCGTCTAGCCCGGTCCAGGACACCGGCCTTTCACGCCGGCGACAGGGGTTCGAATCCCCTTGGGGACGCCACCAAACATATCAAGGCTTTCAGCATTGTGCTGGAAGCCTTTTTTGTTTGGATAAACAGGCCCGGACAGCAACCGCGGACAGCAAACCCGTTTTGGACACTTCCACGGCTTTTTCCCAGACCAAATCACAAACGCTTCCTGGATACTCACTCACTGAATACATTCTCCAGGCTCCCTCGGATAAATTCAGCGCCTGTGCTTTTTAGATACAGGTTTGTGGTTATAGGGGTTTGGTGTCTCAACAGCGCTTGTATTTCACTGACAGGAACCCCTTTGTGATAGAGCTTGGATGCAGTCAGATGCCTGAATCATCGGCAACCAATCTGCTTCTCCTGGCATGGTTTTGGTAATGCGCTCCCTGGGGATGGCCGGGGTCATGATAACCGTTCACCGGCGACTGATGAGAATTGTGCGACGACTGTCCAAGATGTCGGAAGTAACCGGGTTGACCGGCTCGGACTTGTCCGTTCACAGGCTGTGGTGCGGCTTCTTCCGAATACAGGTGCAGGCCCACACCCAGCAAGGTGGCTGCTTTTTTCAATGCGTCCGTGGCAGCTGCCCTGAGATCGCCTCCCAGGGAAATGATTTCACTGGTGCCTTTTTTACGGGTGATAATGACCGGCGCCTCGATGTCGGCCAGGGCCCTGTTGAAATTGCCTTTGCGGTGTTTGATCTGGTCCGGGGGTAAAGGGTTTTTTTTGAAATGGGCGGGAAAAAGGAGAAAAAAACATCAGGGAGGCTGTTTTAGGTTTGATAGTTCAAAAAATTGATGGGATGGGGGGATCAGAAAATCTATAATATCTGATAAATAGTTGAGTTTAGGTCGGTTTAATGATAGTTGCAAAATACTTGAACTTTGGAGATCTGTATCTTATCTCAGGGTGAGCTTGGATAAATTCAGAAAAAGCATTATTATCAGCCAGAGAAATCTGTAACATCAACGAATGCAAGCTTTGGACAGTTAAAAAGGGCTTACCATGACAGCAAAACCCTCCTATGAAGAATTGGAAAAAAGGGTCCAGGAACTGGAAAAAATTGAATCCAAGTACAAATCTTCAGAAAAAGGATTTCAGAAAATTGAATACCTGCTAAAGCTGCTTTATGAAGAAGCCCCTCTCGGTTACCAATCACTGGATGAAAATG
>DATHSR010000567.1:0-2605 GCA_035464035.1 Desulfotignum sp.
ATGCCCCAATATCCCATGACCGCGTCCGGCAAAATCCAGAAATACAGGCTCACGGAAATGTCCGAGCAGATCTGGCCGGAAAGGCGGTGAAACAACCCGGGTGAAACGGTGCGGGCTGTCATTGGAAACAGCTGTTTTGGGTTCGAATATTTCGATTTTGGTTGACAAGCAGCACCTGCAACCGTATCTTCCAGGCTTTGAACGGGCAGGAAGAGGGCATTGCTTCTGCGTAACAGGAAGGTTTTTGAAAATAATTGTAACCGTATCAGTTTAACGGAGATTGTACTTATGAAAAATTTTTATCTGGCAGGACTTGTTTTTTTGCTGATTTTTACCGGTATCGGCTGTTCAGGATCTGATTCAGGGTCTGACAAAGAAGCGGTCACCGCAACGACTGAACAGGCAGTGGAATCTCAGGCGGATCAAGTTGCCGAGACTGTTGCAGAGTCTGCCACGGATACGCCTGATCAATTGGAAACCGAAGAGATTCCCGGGCAGCTGGAAGCGGTTTTAAGTCACTTCCGCTCTGAAGGACTCGAGGTGGATGATGTCCATTTCAAACTTCACGAGATGATGGGTGCCCAAAAAGGCATTGGATTTAATCTTGAAGGCGGACCCGTCGAGCTGTATCTGTTTGACCCGGCAGACATGGATAGCGAAGCGATGGACAACCTGGAAAAAGCCATAGAGACAGGCATCTTTTTCAGCCCCGGGCTCGAGAAAGAGGTTGCAGTGGAAATAAACGGAAATATCATGCTTACGGGCCTGGAGATCCACGGTTACAGCCATCCGGAAAAAGACAGAATTGTTGAGATTTTCAGCAATTTCTAAAAAAACCGGTTCAGGGCATAATTAATCACCCGGAAAGGGAGGGAGGGGGCCGTGAGGGCTGCCGGCCTCCCCTTCCGGGTCATTCTGCAGTCTGAAACAATGCCCCCCTTCAGTCTTCCGTTTTCATTTCGCGCGGCTGTCCAGCCCTAAGGCCCTGCGCTTCTCCTCAATCACCCGGATCAGAAACACCGCAGCTTTTTCCGGATCAGGTTCGATGCCGAACGTGGCGCCCACCAGGTCTTTCAAGCCCTGGGTGAGCAGCTTTACCACATTCATGGAGCCGGTGACCGGCGGCATGGGACCCAGATGGGTGGTGATGCCGGATGCCACGCAGTAAACCCCGATGGTCACGGCTTTTTCCGAATACCATTCCGGTGCGGAACCGGCCACGGGCAGATCACTGATATCCACGCCCAGGGCATCGGCCAGGGCCGAGACCAGCACCAGAATCCGGACATTGTCCACACAGGAGCCCAGGTGAAGCACCGGCGGAATGCCCAGAGCGCCGCAGATTTCCTTGAGGCCCGGTCCGGCCATCTCAATGGCGGCAGGGACCTTGAAGCCGGCCTTGGCGCTGGCCACGGACACACATCCCGTGTCCACCACCAGGATATCATTTTCTATCAGCTTTCTGATCAAGGTGACATGGCCGTGGTCGTGTTTGATTTTCGGGTTGTTGCACCCCACAACCCCCACGGCCCCCCGGATCTTTCCGGCTTTGATGGCATCGATCAGCGGGTCTGCCGTACCGCCCAATGCACCCAGAATGGTTTCAATGGAAAATCCGCCCACCGCTTCCCGGGGTTCCACCGGAATGTAGACCTCTTTGCGGTTGCCGAAATTTTCAATGGCCGCTTTCACCAGGACTTTGGCCTTTTCTTCGGCATTGTCCGGGTGGAACTCATGGTGCTCCATGCCCGGAAACCGGGCCTTGTCCGATGTGCTGATCATCTTTGTGTGATAGCAGGCCGCCACCTTGCCGATGGACGGCATGATGCACTGGTAATCCACGATCATCATGTCCACAGCCCCGGTGGTCAGAATCAGTTCGGTCATGAGATGATTTCCGGCCATGGCGATGCCCCGGCGCATCAGCAGTTCATTGCCGGTGCAGCAGACCCCGGCCAGATTGATGCCGGCGGCGCCTTTTGTTTTGGCAAGGGCCAGCATCTCCTGGGAAAGACAGGCTTTGGATACCATTTCCGACACCACGGGGTTGTGCCCGTGAACCACGATGTTGACCTGGTCTTTTTTGAGAACACCGGCATTGACCAGGGTGGGTCTGGGGGCCGGCACCCCGAACAGGATATCCGACACTTCCGTGGCGATCATGGAGCCGCCCCAGCCGTCGGACAGGGCATTGCGCAGCCCCTGGGTCAGCAGGCTGACCCAGTCGTTGTCCACGCCCATGTGGGTGCGGTGCAGCATTTCCGAGGTTTCCCGGTCAATCCCCCGGGGGGTGATGCCTGCCTTGTCCCATAATTTCCTTCGTTTTTCCGGTGCCCGGCTGACCAGGGTCACTGATTTTTTGCGCATGCCGTAATCTTCCATCAGGGCATCGGCCAGCTCTCCGGCAACGGCCAGGGTGTCTTTGCCGCCGGTGTCAAGGCCGTATTCGCCGGCCACCCGCATCAGTTTGTCCTCACTGCGGATCTTGTACCCGGGGGCTTCCCCTTTGGAAACCGCTTGGAGCACTTCCACCAGGTCCCGGCCGTGATCGGAATGGGATGCGGCACCTGCGGCAATCATGCGGCACAGGTTCCGGGCCACGATG
>DATHSR010000568.1:0-2911 GCA_035464035.1 Desulfotignum sp.
TCCACAACCAGTTCCACCGGCGCCAAAGGATTGATCCTGCCCGGGTCACCACCCAGGGCCTTGACCGCATCCCGCATGGCTGCAAGATCCACGACAGCCGGAACCCCTGTAAAATCCTGCATCAGAACGCGTGCCGGATGATAAGGTATTTCCACGGGCGTATCATATTGTTTTTTCCATGCTGCGATGTTTAAAAGGTCTTTCTCAGTGACAATTCGCCCATCAAATTTTCGAAGCAGATTTTCCACAAGAATTTTAATGGAAAAAGGGAGCCTGCCGATATCCGGGACTCCCATTGCTTTTTCCAGCCCTTTGATGTCATAAATCGTTATCTTTTTTGGGCCGGCTTCAATTGTTTTCCGAAATTGATTTTTTTCCATGATATCACCATGTATGAAATTATAATTAAGTCAGTTTTTGATTTTTTCTTCTATCACGGATGGCTTAAAATGAAAACCTATCCCTGTCCGGGGTTACCGGGTCATTCCCGAAAACCCACAAATCAAGGCCCATGGGTTGAAAAATTCCAATCAGCGGCAATCTGCCGCCATGACCCCACCCGGATGATGTTGGAATGCACTGCTGGCCGGACATTCCAGGGACGGTCGTATAGCAGGACCGGCGCACCCATCTGTTCTGCCAGGAAAAGGGCCGTGTCCAGGGAATCCTCCACGGCCAGATCATACCGACAGGCCGTCAGCTGGGTCCTGGAGATCAATCCGGGGTGATCCTCACCGCTCCGGTTGTATTTATCCACCATGATGAATTCCGTAAAAGCAATTTTCTGCCGGTCCAGCCACGCCAGAGACGCATCCCGGGCCGAAGGGGGGCGGCCCGTGACAATGTCCACCCGGTGACCGTCATCGATCCAGCGGGCCAGCATCTCTTTTGCCCCCGGCACCGGGTCAAAGGTCATCAACATGTCGGGCTGGTGAATCCGTTCAAAGAACTGCCGGTATTCCCTGTCCGTGAGCTTGAATGACACCTTCAGATCAAAGCAGGTCAACTCCTCGAACCGGACCTGCCTGCCGAATTCCTGTTCAACAACGGCACTGTAAGTATCGGTAGTTCTGGAGATCACATCATCCAGGTCCACATAAATCCGTTTCATGCCCGAATCATATCACATTCTTTGAAAACAGGAAATCTTTCGGCACGGCCGCCGCTGACGGCAAAACCGATATTTTTACCTTGCCATCTGATGCGCTTGCTGCTTGAATGACCCCATGAAAATTATCCGTGCCCGAACAGACCATGTTTTTATCGACCGGTTCCAGGTCCTGCCCGGCCAGGCCTGGACCATACTGGGAACCAACCGGTCCGGCATTGAAGATTTTTTTGATCTGCTTTCCGGAAAAGGGGCGGACATTGAAGCCGATCTGGTGTCACTGCCGGACAGCCTGGGGGTGGTCTCATTCAAGGACCAGCAGCAACACTACGAAACCGAGCTGAAAAATGACCAGACCGATTTTCTGGATCGCCTGGATCCCGGAACTCCGGCCGGAGATTTTTTAAAAAATATCGGGCACCATGCCGGCCTGATCCAGGCCCTGGGCATGACCGACAGCCTGGACAAAGGCTACCGCCAGCTTTCCACGGGCCAGACCAGAAAACTGATGCTTCTGGCCCAGATCACCCGGGGGGTGTCCTATCTGGTGATCCAGGCCCCGTTTGACGACCTGGATTCGGACAGCTGCAGAGAACTGGACCACGCATTGTTCCGATTATTTTCCATCGGCGTCCAGGTGATTGTCTTTGTCTACAACCCGGCGGACATCCCGGCCTGGACCACCCACCTGGGAATTGTGGCCAACGGATCTCTGATATACCAGGGACCGGCCCATCAGGTGCCGGCCTCCTGCCTGACCGAAACGGCCCGGGCCGATTTTCAGGCAACCGCCCGGGACCTTGCTCCGGCAGGTGATGCCCTGTCTGATGTGCCTGAAAAAACAGCATTGATCCGTCTTGTCCGGGGCAGGGCCGGATACGGCGGCCGGCCGGTGTTCAAGGACCTGAGCCTTTTGGTGAACCCGGGAGACCACACCCTGATCACCGGCCCCAACGGCAGCGGCAAATCCACCCTGCTGCAGGTGATCACCGGGGACCACCCCGCCTGCTACACCAATGACCTGACCCTTTTCGGCATCCGCCGCGGCACCGGTGAATCCATCTGGGACATCAAACAAAACATGGGCATCGTCAGCGCTGACCTGCACCGAAATTTCCGGGTGCCCGGCAGTGCCCTGGCCTGTATCCTTTCAGGCCTGTTCGATTCCATCGGCCTGTACCGCCCGACGACCCCTTCCCAGAAAAAACAGGCCCGGGACTGGCTGACCCGGCTGGGCCTGGAAACCGCAGAAATGCATCCTTTCCGGGAGTTAAGTCATGCGGACCAGCGGCTGGTGCTCATCGCCCGGGCCTTGATCAAAGGTCCCCGGCTGCTGATCCTGGATGAGCCCACCCAGGGGCTGGATACGCCCAACCGGCACGCGGTGCTGGATTTTCTGGCAGATGTGGCCAGAGAAAACCTGAGCACCATCCTCTATGTCAGCCACCGGGAAGATGAACACCGGAATTTTTTTTTGCAGCATATCAGAATGGCGACATCGGCCCAGTGAACCAGGCCGTGGTATTACTGCCTGTCAACAACGATGGTGTTGCGGCCGGCATGCTTGGCTTCATAAAGGGCGTTATCCCCCCTTGTGAGAAGCAGGTCACGGTCCATGCCCGGCGTCGGAATGCAGGATGTGACTCCCTGACTGATGGTTGTCTGGATCTTTTTCCCGTTGTATTCCAGCACGGCTTCCGCAACTTTTTTCCTCAGCCGTTCTGCCAGTTCACAGGTCTGATCTGCATCTCTGTCCGGCAGAAGAATGACAAATTCTTCTCCCCCGTACCGGGCCACCACATC
>DATHSR010000569.1:0-11868 GCA_035464035.1 Desulfotignum sp.
TTCCCCTGTGAAACCCCCTCGTTATGGCCTTGCCGTTGTCCTCGCCATCCTGTTTTCTCTGGTCATTTTCCAGGTCCCTGTACCATTTTCTGACACGACGTCAAATTCAATCTCCTGGCGCTGTCTGATGCCGGGCACGGCCCAGGCGGATATGGCGGGTGATTTCAATGAGAAATTTGATGCCCTCATCCCGCCGGCAAACAGCTCTGTCCACTCGGACTACCTGTTCGAACAGATTGCATTGGGCAGCCGATACACCGTCATGCAGCTGGAACAGATCAAGGAACAATCTGCCGCAAACAGCCGCTGGTTTGAAAAATTATCCGAACAGCTGGACACCCTGATCGAACAGAACCAGCAGATCATCGAACTTCTGGAAAGAGAAAAAGGGTTATAAATTGACCAGAAATTTCAATGGAAAAACAGAGCCCTTGATGTCAGGAGTTCTGAATTAAGACGGGATTTTCCGTCAAAAGATCGGAGTTTGCCCCTAGAACCGTCAGGGCGTTCTGCTGCATTGAACAGGCGATCTCTTCCAGAGAATCCAGCTGTTTCAATGAATTGCGCAGAATGCCGAACCCTTCGGAAAGGGCCAGAATGGTGGCGGCGGCTTTTTCCTTGTCCCGGACCCTGATCAGTCCGGCGGCCTCCCAGGCGGTCATCTCCCGGATTCCAAATGCGATAAATTTTTTCTGCATGGCCTGGATCCGTTCCCGGATCGCCGCATTTCGAAACCCCATGGCGTAGCAGGACCAGAATACCGCATCCCGCTGGGGACCGTTGTCGCTGGTGCAGAACAAGATGCGCATCAGGCACTGGAACCTTGCTCTGGGAGCGGTGTGTTGTTCCAGTTCCGAATGATAGGCTTTCATGGAGATTTCATACAGATAATCCACCATCTCCATGATCAGGCCTTCCTTGCTCTTGAAGTAGTGGATCAGCAGCCCGGAGTTGACGCCCATGCGGCCGGCGATCTTGCCGATGGTCATCCCCATGAATCCCTCTTCTTCCACCACCTTGTAGGTGTGGCGCAGGATTTCGGGTTTCCGTATGTGGGAGATGCTTTTGCGGCCCATGCCCAAGGTCCCTGTTTTTGATTGTCTGTATGCTTATTTATATAAAACCTTGACACAGGGATGTCAATTTTTTTCACCCGCCTGCCGGAACCGGTTTCCTCAGATCCCGGCAGGGTGCGCGGTTTGTAGGCTGAAGAGAAATGTTCTGGAAGAATGCCGCCCCCGGCAGGGGTTGTGCTGCTGCCGGGGGCGGCGGAAGGGATCAGGCCAAAGCCCGGCGGTCTTTCATGTCCACCAGGGTTCTTTCCCGGACTTTGTCGATGCCCAGCTGTTTGCGTTTCTTGTCAATATGGGCGATCATCAGTCTTGCGATCTCAATGGGATCGATGGCAACGCCCCATTTGCCGTATCCCTGTTTTTCCAGTCCGTCGAACAGCAGATCATGGAACCGGGTGCCGGCAATGGTGGGGAACCCGACGCCGAACACTGTGTAGACCCCGGATGCCACAAAATACTGGCCGATGGCCAGGGCTTTTTCACTCATCCATTCCGGGGCACACCCGGCCACCGGCAGATCGGCGATGCGGTTGCCTAAGCCTCCGGCCTTGACCATGGCGGAAGCGGCAATGAGAATCCGGGTGTTGTCCACACAGGATCCCAGTCCCAGTACCGGCGGCATGCCCACGGTTTCGCAGACTTCAGACAGGCCGGGTCCGGCCAGGGCCGCTGCTTCCGGCGTCAGAAAACCGGCCTTGGACAGGGCGATCTGGGAACAGCCGGTCTGGAGAACCAGCACATCGTTCCGGATCAGTTCCTTGACCAGCTCCACATGCACGGAATCCTGCTGGACCTTGGGATTGGTGCAGCCCACCACCCCGGCCACGCCACGGATCCTGCCGTTGATGATATTGTCGTTGAGGGGGGAATAGGAACCCCGGAAGGTGCCCCCCAGCATGTACTCGATATATTCATGGGTGAATCCCTGGATGCCTTTCTGCACCTGTGTGGGGATCTGGATCGGCTTGCTGCGGGAGCCGAACCGGGAGATGGCCTTGGTGAGGATCTGGTCGGTGCAGGCCCGGGGATCGGTTTCGTCAAACCCGATGTGGGTGGCCCCCTCGATATGGGCCCGGTCGCTGGTGGTGATCAAATGGGTGTCGTAACAGGCCGCCACCTGGGCCACGCCCTGCTTGATGCACTGGATGTCCACCACCATGGCATCCACGGCGCCGGTGACCATGATCGCTTCGGTGGAACCGAAGTTGCCGGCATGGGGCACCCCGTGGCGGGACATCATCTCCGCACCGGAGCAGCACATGCCCACCAGGTTGATGCCGGCGGCCCCTTTGTCTTTGGCGGCCTGGATGAAGAACGGATCATACACCGCAGCCATCATGCCTTCAAACATGGCCGGCTCGTGGCCGTGGACGATGATGTTTACATGGTCCGCCTTGAGTACGCCCATGTTCACTTCCGCCACCAGGGGAGACGGGGTGCCGAACATGATGTCGGACAGCTCCGTGGCCACCATGGACCCGCCCCAGCCGTCGGCCAGGGCCGTGCGGCTGATCTGCTTGATGAGGTTGGTGTAATCCTGGTCACACCCCATGTGGGTCCGGCTCATGATTTCCATGATTTCCTTCATGGCGCCCCGGGGTACGATACCGTCCTTGCGCCACTGTTCCAGGGTCGCCTCGGGCACCCGCTTCATGAACGGCATTTCACCGTCCACCTGGGTAAAGGTTTTTTCCAGTTCGTCACACAGGTCTTTGGCCACCTCATCCACGGTGCGGTCTTCGGTGGCAATGCCGATGGACTGGGCCAGGGCTTCGAGTTTGAGGGTGTCTTTGATGGTGAAATCCAGGACCTTTTTTTCAACAATCCCCTTGAACAGGTTCAGAATGTGCATGCCGTGATCATTGTGGGATGCAGACCCGGTGGCCACGTTCCGGGCCAGGTTCCTTGCCATGATGGTGTCGATGGTGGCCCCGCAGATGCCCACTTTTTTGTAAGGATCCCTGGGATTGAGGCGGCAGGGCCCCATGAAGCAGTGTTTGCAGCAGGCGGATTCCACGCCGATGGGGCAGGCTTTCATGTCCACGGCCCGGTCCAGGTCAAGAATGACGCCGTCCAGCCGGGCTTTTTCCAGCATCTGGCGGGTGGCCTCGCAGGTGGTGCGATCGGATGCCGGTACCTGTTTGGTGATGGGGGTATCCTTGGGCATAATGCTCTCCTTTATAAAAGATTCAGGTTTTAAATACGTTTCGTAATAAGGGTGGATCAGCGGTTTTTTAAAAACAGCTGATTAATCTTCCCATGTGATCATTAAGATACCGGTATAAAATTGTTTATTCCTTGAATTTTCAAAAAAAGGAAAAAAAGATCCGGCCGTGTTGACCATCCTGGGGTCATCACGGCCGGATCTTTTTGATGCGCGTGTCAGGTGTTCAGTGCTGACTGATCAGGCGCCGATCACATCCATGGCCGCAAACCGCGGTTCGTGCAGGGGGATGAGGATATCCGCCTTTTTTTTGATTTCCAGCAGGATATCATAGGCGGCATAGACATCCACATGGGTGCCCGGCGGGATTACCGCCATTTCCATTCCTAGGATTTCCGGCGGGGGATTGAGGTTTTCATCGATGATGCAGAACCCGGTGATGGCTGCCGTGCCCTTCGGCGTGTCAACCATCACGGTGAGGCCGCCCCGGGTGTGAGCCGGGGTGTGCATTACCCGGATGCCGGGCACGATTTCCATGTCTCTGGTGATGGTCTGGATCTGGCCGTTTTCTTCAATATCTTCAATGTAGTCTTCCAGGTACCGGTAATCCAGGGGATGGGGGGCGTGAACGGCCGCCAGCTCTTTTTCATGGATAAAGAACCGGGCGTTTTCACATTTATAGTCGTTTTCGCAATGATCGGTGTGCAGGTGGGTGTGGATGACGATGTCAATGTCCGCAGGGGTCAGCCCGTGACGGGCCAGGCCCTGTTCAAAGGTATGGATTTTGCCGTTGATGGCGGCTTCCCGGTCTGCGGACTGAATGGGATGCATCTCTCCGGTGTCCACCAGGATGGTCTGATCTCCTCCTTTGATGAGCCAGCTGTAAATGGGAATGGTATAGGTCTGTCCCTGGCCGTGCTGAAACGTCATCATGCTCTTGTCAAATACCTTGGTTCCCATGACAATGGGGTGGATGGTCAATGTTCCTGTCATGAATTTTCACCTTTCAGGCTGTGAAGAAATGGTCTTTTTCGCTCTCCGATCATACGGTTTTGTATCGGGCAGAACTTGGGACGGCGGTCAGATCAGGGCGTTCAGTTTCCCAGTCAAAGCCGGTGATCCGTCTTTTTTCAGGCCCAGGGTGGTGCCGATGTCATACATGGACACCTGGGCGGTGGTGTCGCCCCGGGTCAGGGTAAACAGTTCGTAAAGGAACGCCCGTTCTTCAGAATTCTGCATAATTGCCTTTTGCCGGTTATGTGAGGTTTCTGTTCAATGGTGGTGGCCGCAGCCGCCCTGTTTTTTGTTCTTTTTGCCCTGGCACAGATCAAACATGTGGAACAGCTTGAGCTCCCCTGCCTCCAGCAGGTCCAGGTTTTCGCCGACGGTATCTTTGACGGCTGCGTATACCTTGATATCTGAACTGTGCAGTCCCCGCTGGCCCCCGTCACCAATGCATTTGGTGACCACCGCATCCACGGGCTCATCTTTTTCAAACACCCCGGTTTTACAGCCGGCATCCGGGTTTGCGATTTTCTGGTTTTTCCGGACCTGTATCTGCCTGGTTTCCAGGTCCACCACCATAAACAGGTCAGCCACACCGAAATGGTCGTTCACCAGGCTGTCCAGCCCGTTGTCTTCTGTTACCGGAAATGCGACTTTCATGGGTTCCTCCATTCATGCCTCAAAAATATGGGCAGGTTTCTGCCGAACATACTGATTATGATAATGCATTCATGGGTAAAATCAACCGTGATCTGAGATTCTGTCTAGATCACCGCCACCCGGGGCAGCGGTTTGATGAATGACTGTCTGAGGCTGTAGGTGTAGGCTCCCTGGAACGGGATCATCAGGATGTCTTCTTCGGTGATGTCTGTTCCGAAAAATGCCTGGCCCCATACGTCGTGGGGGGTGCACAAAGATCCCAGGATGCGGCAGGGCCGTTCCACAAGGTCCGGCCGGGTCAGGTTCAGCACCGGAAAATAATCGGTTTCAAACCGTTCCCATCCCACGGCATTGGTGCCGCCGTCGGTGATGACCATGTCCGGCATTTTTTTGTCGATCACCTGGAGGATGACGTGCACGGCATCATGGCAGATCCACCGGCCCGGTTCAAAACAGATGCAGGGCCGCATCAGGGGAAAGATATGATCTGCCAGGGCACAGGACAGGTCTTTTGCAAAGGTTGAAAGGGGTGCTGCCGGCAGGTGATAATGGCGAAGGGGGTCTTCGGACACCAGCCATTCTCCCTTTTCCGGCCAGTATCCTCCGCCGATGTCGATGAACCGGCAGGTGTCGAAAAAACCGGCGGGCAGGGTCCGGAGCAGCTGTCCCAGATCCTGGATCACATCCGTTTGCCGGTCCGGGGTCAGGTTCCAGGAGGAATGAAACTGAATGCCCGAGCAGGTCAGAAACGGATGGGCCAGAATATCTTGGATCAGGGGCGCCGCCTGATCCGGCATGATGCCGAATTTCTGCCACAGGCCGTAAGGCTGGCAGTTGATCCGGATGCCTGCACAAAGCGGTTGTTTTCTTTTTTCCAGCAGGGCCATCAGTCGCCGGCATTCGCCGGTGCTGTCCACCAGCAGGGTGACCCGGTCCGGGTGAGCCAGGGCCATTGCCAGTTCGTCATCGGTCTTGCCCGGACCGCTGAAAATGATATCTGCCGCCCCCAGTTCCAGGGCCGCTGCAAGCTCTGCGCCCGAAGACACATCCAGGCCCCATCCCAAAGACACCAGGATGCGGGAGATCTCGGGCATGGTGTTGCTTTTCACGGCATAGTAGAACCTTGTGTCAGGCAGGCAGGCCTGAAACGTCGACCGGAAGGTCTGTGCCCGGTCCCGGAGCACACCGGATTCCAGAAGATAAAGCGGAGAGCCATGGGCCGTGACCGCATCCAGGTACTGTTTTCTTTTCCGGAACAACGGCGCCACCTGGTCTGTGAGAAACGCGGCCGTCATGACGGGGTGTGCGCTGCCGTCGGGCGGGTTCATGGCCGGATCTCAATGTTCAGGCGCCCGGCCAGCAGCATGGCCCGGGTCTCGGGGAAATTCCACCCTTCGGTATTGATGATCACATGCCCCAGGAGCCAGGAATCATAATCTTCGGGAGGCAGGGTGATCACATGTCCCGGTTTCCGGATAAAATGCAGCTGCCGGACCCGGGGCTCGGATGCTAGACTCCGGGAATCAATGGCTGCAAGGGTTCCGCTTTTTCTGGCATGGATCCGGATGCCCATATGGGGGATGAACCGGACATCGTCCAGGCGCCAGGAGCGGTTCTGTGCCACATCCAGCGTCAGCTTCAGAATATCGATGTTTCCCGAGAGCATGAGCAGCTGGGGCAGGCAGTCTCCGCCGGGCCGGGGGGTCATTTCAATGAAACAGGGCCGGTTGTTTTTCACCACAAAATCCACCATGCAGATGCCCGAACGGATCCCTAAGGCCCGGGCCGCCTTTTCCAGCAGGTCCGTCAGGACATCGACCGGCAGTTTCGGCGGCAGTGCCGCAGGGATTTCATATCCGGCGGCGGTACCAAAGGGCAGGCCGGCCGGCGTGACTTTCCGGGTCAGGCGAACCAGGGTCAACCGGTCCGGGGTAAGGATAAAATCACAGCTGGACTCCGGTCCGCAGATCCGTTCTTCGGCCAGGATCGGTTGGGCTGTGTGTCCGAACAAAGGATTTTCCCTTCTTTTTTCCATGCCGTCAGCCAGGGTGTGAAAGGCGGCCTCGGCTTCCGCCCGGTTCCGGCATTGAAACACCAGTTCGCTGCCGGCCCCTTGTGCCGGTTTCAGTACCAGGCCGGCGGAGACCTCCTTGAGCAGTCTTGACACATCATCTATGCCGTGAACCGGCCATACCCGGGGGCACGGAATGTTTTCAGCCTGCCACAACTGCTTGGAAACCAGTTTGCTTCTGCAGTTTTGGACCGTGGAGATATCCGGATAGGTCAGCCCGAAGGCTTTTGCCAGATGTGCCGCCGTCTCCATGGCTTCACAGTCAAAACAGGCAATGCCGGTGGGCTTGAGGTTGAATTCTTTCAGGTGGCGGGTCAGCGCGGACGTCACTGCCGGAAAATCGGACAGGTCGCACAGCAGTTCCTCGGACGGATCGGGCACCGGTTCTCCGGCGGTGTGCCGGATTTTCGGGGCGGTGATAAACAGCCCTCTTCCCGGACAGGCCTGCCGGATCCACTGGATATAGTCGGCCGTGGTGCCCACCACCAGTACTTTGGGGATTTTAGGCACAGCGGATGTGTCGTTCATCTGACCGAAGGCCTGATTCCAGGACGGGTTTGTGGGTGAAAAGTTCATACAGCGGGATGGGGGTCAAACGGAACCGGTGTTTCCAGTTGAAATCCCCGCATAGAAAATCCACATATTTCAGGTGCCGGCGGCATGCCCATTGCAGGTGATGGCGGTTGATGAGTTTGGCCACGCCGGGAAACGCCGGGCTGGTGCCCCCGGCCAGCAGGGTAAGGGTGCCTTTCCACAGCGCGCCCATGTCCACGGCCGCCAGTTTGCCGCCGATATAAACGGTGATCATCTGCAGCAGGCCCATTTTATTGAGAAATTCGGCCAGCAGTTCAAACGATCTGAGAAACCGTGAATCATAAAAATAGGCATCGGGACCGAAGGCGTCGATATTGAGTTTAAACAGGTGCGTCATGTCCGACAGGGTGCCTGAAGAGACCCGGACATCCATGGCCTCCAGCTTCCGGATGTCAGCCGACAGTTTTTTCCGGGTCTTTCCGGGGATGGACTGCCAGTAGGCGTCAAAGTCATGTCCGAAAGATGCCGGGAAAAACAGGTATCGGGTTTCATCGGGCGACAGCCGGCCGGCCCCGTTCATGGCGGTGCGGCACTTGATGTACCGCAGGTGAACCGGCCCGGGCACCGCATCCAGGAGGCCTTCCAGAATCTGCGGGGTTTTTGCGATGATGCGGTTCTGCTCGATCCAGGTTTTGCCCTGCCATGTTTCACCGGGAAACTGGATATAGCTGCCGGTTTCCTCCTGCAGGCTCAGGGCCAGCATCCCCACGGGCCGGCCGGCCTGTTCGGCCACATAAAAGGCCACGGGCCGGTCAAAGGCCTTGTGAAAACACCATCTCACCGGCCACAGGTCGAACAGAACCCGGCCGGGCCACAGGCTTTCCCACAGTCTCCTGCAATAAGCCGGGTCCTGATACAGGACATGGGTGATTCCGTTCATCTAAAGCCGGTGGGTGACGGAAATCCTGGAAAAAGATCCGCCGAAACTGGTTTGAGAAAACTGCCGGACCACTTCCGGGTCATAGGCTTTGCAGGAGAACACGTCCAGATAAACCGTATTGGTCAGGTTGGCAAAATGGGCGGATATCAGGGAGGTTTCAATGAGCTGCACCATGGAGAACCCTGCCACTTTCTCATCTTCGCCGAAATGCACCACCTGGGTTTCTCCAAAGCGCTTCATTTCTATGAGATCACAGAGTTCCACCACAAAGTTTTTGATATATGCGGCATCCCGGATTTTTTCCGGATCGCACTCATAGATATCGATGGCAGAGGCAATGCCCCAGACTTCCGGGACGGTTTCCAGTGTTACATTGGCTTTTAAACAGGGTATGGTATTCATTTAAGCAGATTCCTTATTTTCCGGCAGCAGGCCGCTACCATTGGGGTTTTGTCCGGTTTTTCTGATACGGTTTCTTGTCTGAATTCTTCCGGTGGTTGTGGAGTTCCTCACGGTCTTCCCAACACAGATCTTCTTCAAGGGTTTCTTTGAATTTCGGAGCTTTATGTCTGGATTTCCGGTTGTTTTCTCTCTGGCCCATGTTTCCACCTTCTGGGTTAAAGTTGTTCCGGGTTCCGGCCCGTCGGCCCGAGCCCGGGGGCGTTCCTCTCAGTGGGCACAAAGCAGAAAGTGTGCCACAGTGATCGCTTTATTATTGTCTTTAAAATCAGAGGGTTGAAAAATGGGTGTCCCGGCCGGCGGATCTGTTTTTCGGTTATATTCTACCGAAATGTGATTTTAAGGTAATAAAATACCTAAAATGACCGGCAGCTTCGGCAATTTCCCTCAGAGGAGATGATGTCAGAGGACCTGAATCCACTGTGATTTGCAGGAAAAAACAGGGGGGACCCCATATTTTTTCCTGAACAGGTGTATTTTTGCCGGGTTTGGTGTATATGTGAGGCAAAGATATGAAAAATCGGTATTGATTTACAATAAAATATGAATTCAGGAGCGCCTCTCCCATGCTGACCCGGCTTGTGTGTGCGGTCAAGGAAAAAAAACTGGCGGCCGCCATTGAAAAGCGACTGTCCCAGGCGGATATCCGTCTCAATATTTTTGAGCACCCCCAGAACACCTGGCAGGACCTGGTCAGAAGCAGTGCAGATGTCTTTCTCATCAGCCGGACCCTGATTCCCAGGCCGGTGGATGCCAGTGTGGCCATTCTCAACAATCTGCCGGAAAAACCCATCACCATCATCCTGGATGACCGGGAATCTTCCAAAGCCCATGCCACCCTGCTGGGGGCCGGTGCGGACATGGTGCTGTATTCGGGTCTGCCGCCGGACCGCCTGGTGGAAGCCATTGAAACCACTTTGGTATCCCGGCAGCAGTTTTACGACCTGAGCCGGTTTGAGAACCGGGGCCGCCTGCAGCCCCGGTTGAATGATTTTACTTCCGACAGCCGTAACATGCAGCTGTTTTTAGAAGAGGTCCGCCAGGTGGTCGCCAGTGATGCCAGTCTGCTGCTCCAGGGAGAGACCGGGGTGGGAAAAGAGCACCTGTCCCGGGCGATCCACACGGAAAGTCACCGGTCCGGCAGACCGTTCATCGCCCTGAACATGGCGGCCATCCCGGAGCAGCTTATGGAGAGCGAACTGTTCGGTCATGAGCAGGGGGCGTTCACCGGTGCCATCCGCTCCCGGCGGGGCGCGTTTGAACTGGCCCACGGCGGTACCCTTTTTCTGGATGAGATCGGGGAGATGCCCTTGAAAATGCAGTCAAAACTGCTCCGGGTGCTTCAGGATCTCGAGTTTACCCCGGTGGGTGGAGAATCCCCGGTGTGGGTGGATGTGCGGGTGATTGCAGCCACCAACAAGGATCTGACCCAGGAGGTGAAAAACAGAACCTTCAGGCAGGACCTTTACTACCGGCTGGGGGTGATCACCCTGACCCTGCCGCCCCTGCGGGAGAGAAAAGAAGATATCCCGGCCATGGCTGAAAGTTTTCTGGCCCAGCAGGCCCAGCGCATCGGCCGGGATATTTCCGGATTTTCAGAGGATGCCGTGCAAGCCTTGTGTGCATATGCCTGGCCGGGCAATGTCCGGGAACTGATGAATGTGATTGAACGGGCCGTGCTGCTGTGCCGGTCAGACCAGATCACGCTGCGGGACCTGCCGTCGGGGTTTCAGCAGGGCCGACAGATGTCACCGGACGGGATGCGGATGGCGGATATCGATCCGGAAACAGCCTGGGCCGGTCTGACACTGGAGCAGGTCAAGGAGGCGGTGATCACCCAGGTGGAGAAAAAATATCTGGAGATTGTGCTTGAAAAAACCCGGGGCCGGGTGGGAGAAGCTGCCAGGCAGGCCGGTATCCACCCCAGGGGGCTTTACGGGAAAATGAAAAAACTGGGAATTGACAAGAACCGGTATAAATCCGGCCGCAAGCTCACATGAAAAGCGGGATTGAAGCAAAAAAGCTGAAAAATGGCCGGTAATGCACAAGAAACCGCAGACAGATCCTCGTTGATGCTGATACCGTATCATGTCTGAAGGCCGGCCGTTTTCGCATGAAGGCCAATCAGAAACTTCTGGAAATTTCCTATTATTTCTATACTAATAACTGATTTATCTATATTTGACTTATTTTATTTATAATAATCTGGATTATTAAAGAAAGTTGAAATATTTCAGAACAAACCGCTTGACAAGCTGATCTGATTGAGAGTAGTAGTGAAAACTATATATATAATCAGAGGCTTTTTCATGATATTCAATCGGGCCTGAACACCGGGTCGAAGAAAAAGGGGGGGTGCTCGCCAAATGGGGAATTCTGATGTAAAAGAAAATCATCTGAAAAAAATCAGGATTGAGCTTGGACTTACAATTACGGCACTTTCCCGGCTGGCCAATGTCAGTACCAAAGTGATCAGTCAAACCGAGCGAATGCTGATGGATCCAACCCAGGTGACAAAGAGCAAAATTGTAAAAGGCTTGAACGAGGCCTTGTCAACCAAGGAGAGAAAAATCGAGTATTCCGAGGTTTTTCTTCATGATGACCGCTGGATGTCCTGAATGGGAGAGGGTTTTGTCTGTGTGTAAAAAAAAATACAACTTAATGCAGGATGAATCATTGACCTCATTTTCATCATCGCCTGGGGAAATCTCAAATACGGTTGAGAAACGGAAAATTACACTAAATTGAATGGAAAATTATCTTGACATGGGGTTCACCATAATTCTTTGTGATGCTGAAAGGATTTGGACTTATGAAAAATGATTGTCTTAAAAAGTTAGTTTTGATGAGAACATTTATGAAAGCTTGGCAAAGTTTGATTTGCTTATATTTGAGGTAAATTATATGCTTATGCGAAATGGCGACACTTTGCCATCAGAGGTTTGGACAGGAAAGAAGAAAG
>DATHSR010000570.1:0-7720 GCA_035464035.1 Desulfotignum sp.
ATTGCCACGGCTCAGATGCTCAAATCACGGGCGAACAAAGGGGCCTCCGGCACCAACGCCATCATCCAGACCGTGAAAAAGGCGGATGTGATCATCGGACCGGTGGGCATCATCATGCCCCATGCCATGATGGGGGAGGTGACCGGGCCCATGGCCGAGGCCATCAGCCTGTCGGATGCCAGAAAGGTGCTGCTGCCGTTGAGTCAGGACAACATCGACATCGTGGGGGTGGCCGGACTGCCGCTGCCCATGCTGGTGGATGAGCTCATGGCATCCCATCTGTCGTTTATCCAAACCGATTAAGGAGACGCAGGCATGTGTGAAGCAAATGCATATCTTAAAGAAGGTGACAAAGAAACGTTGATCATGGAGGCGGTGGACAAGGTGGAGCCGGATGAGAACGGCATCCGCCTGGTATCCATTTTCGGGGACCAGAAATTCATCAAAGGCCGCATCCACGCATTGTCCCTGGTGGATCACAAGGTGTTTATTACACCGGAATGAGTGTGCCGGAACCGCGGTATACAACGGGGCGGCAATGGCGCGGATGATCCAAATGAATATGCCATGAAAAAACCGTGGGAAACCGGCTTGATATCGGTTTCCCACGGTTTTTTCACGCAGTGGGGCGGTCTTTGCCCCTTAAAATTACCAGCCGATGGTCAGATAGTCATGCATGGAGTTGGCCGCGGCCCTTCCGGCCCCCATGGCCAGGATGACCGTGGCGGCCCCGGTGACGATGTCGCCGCCGGCCCATACCCCTTTTTTGGTGGTCTTGCCGGTGACAGGATCCGCCACGATGTTGCCCCAGCGGTTCAATGACATGTCCGGGGTGGCATTGGTCAGCAGCGGGTTGGCATTGGAGCCCACAGACACCACCACCAGGTCGCAGTCGATGCGGAACTCGGATCCCTCGATGGGCACCGGGCGCCTTCTGCCCGAAGCATCCGGCTCTCCCAGCTCCCTTGTCCGGCCTTCCATGCCCGTCACCCGGCCGGTCTCATCCCCGAAGAACCGGGTGGGGTTGGTGAGCAGCACAAATTCGATCTTTTCTTCCAGGGCGTGGTGCAGCTCTTCCTCTCTGGCCGGCATCTCTTCTCTGGAGCGGCGGTACACCACTTTGACCGATTCCGCGCCCAGACGCATGGCGGTTCTGGCCGAATCCATGGCCACGTTGCCTGCTCCCAGCACCACCACGTTTCTGCCCTTGGCAATGGGGGTGTCATATTTGGGGAACAGGTAGCCTTTCATGAGGTTGGTGCGGGTCAGGTATTCATTGGCGGAATAGATGCCGATGAGGTTTTCGCCGGGCAGGTTCATGAACCGGGGCAGGCCGGCCCCCACGCCGATATAGATGGCGTCGTATCCTTCGGCAAACAGCTCGTCAATGGTGACGGACGCCCCCACCACGGTGTTGCAGTCAATCTGGGCCCCCATTTTTTCCAGGGTGGCTACTTCCGACGCCACGATCTCCTTGGGCAGCCGGAACTCGGGAATGCCGTAGACCAGAACGCCGCCGGGTTTGTGAAATGCTTCGAAAATGGTGACATCATGGCCTTTGATGAGCAAGTCTCCCGCCACGGTCAGGCCGGATGGTCCGGACCCGATGACCGCCACTTTTTTGCCGGTTTTTTCAGCCACCGCCGGCACGCTGCCCGTGCCTTTCCTGCGTTCGGTATCTGCGGCAAACCGTTCCAGGTAACCGATGGCAACGGGTTTGCCTTTCTTGCCCACGATACACAGACCCTCGCACTGTTCCTCCTGGGGGCAGACCCGGCCGCACACCGCCGGCAGGGCGTTGCGTTCCCACAGCTTGTTGATGGCGCCTGAAAAATTATTTTCAGCGATCAGGCCGATGAACCCCGGGATATCCACGGACACGGGGCAGCCTTCCACACACGCCGGCTTTTTGCACTGCAAACACCGGGTCGCCTCCTGCATCGCCATTTCACTGCTCAGGCCCAGGGGCACTTCATCAAAATTTCTCCGTCTGACATCCGGGTCCTGTTCCGGCATTTTGACCCGGTCTATTTTTTCTTTTTTCTCTGCCATTTATTCCTCCGTATTACCCACCGGTTGTTTGTTTAAGCGTTGCTTTTTTCAAAGGTGTTCTTGCTGGTGCGTTCTTCATCCAGATAAGATGCCAGGCGTTTGGCCAGCTCATCAAAATCCACTTTGTGGCCGTCAAATTCCGGGCCGTCCACACAGGCGAATTTGGTTTCTCCTCCCACGGAAACCCGGCAGCAGCCGCACATGCCGGTGCCGTCCACCATGATGGGGTTAAGGCTCACAAAGGTTTTGACGTTTTTTTCCTTTGTGATCAGGCTGCAGAATTTCATCATGGGAATGGGACCGATGGCCACGGCCAGGTCGATCTTGTCCTTTTCCAGGACACGCTTGAGCACGTCGGTGACAAATCCGTGATGCCCGTGAGACCCGTCACCGGTACAGATGTGAAAATGGTCGGAAACCGCCCGCATCTTTTCTTCCATGATCAGCAGGTCATAGCTTCGGGCACCCAGGATGGTGGTGACCTCGTTGCCGGCCTGTTTCAATGCCCGGGTAATGGGGTGAAGGACGGCAATGCCGGTGCCGCCGCCCACGCATACCACTTTGCCGAAATTTTCAATATGGGTGGGGGCACCCAGGGGCCCGATGAGGGCGAAATAGTCGTCTCCCGCCTGCAGCTGCTTGAAACGGGCCGTGGATTTGCCCACCACCATATAGATAATGGTGATGGTTCCCTTATCCGGGTTGGTATCCGCCATGGTCAACGGAATGCGTTCTCCGGTTTCATCGGCCTGAAGAATCACGAACTGGCCGGGTTTTGCTTTGCGGGATATGCGCGGGGCTTCAATCTCATTGAGTATGATGGTGCCCTGGGCCATTTCCTCACGATGGACAATTTTTGCCATTGGTTCCTCCTGTTGTCATAAAAACATATTGTCAGCAGCATCCGGCTGCAACAGTATTTTTTAGGTGTTATATTTTAATTGTGAAATCAACATTTTTATCCAATAAAGTTTATAAAATCAAGTTTTAGATTAAATTAAATTGATAGAATCTGTTAATCAGATGATATCTTTAATGGAAGTTTCTATTCCTTTTTTTGCATGCGGCTCAATGGCATTCATCCGGGAGAATAACCGCCCCTTTTGTTTTTTTCCACGCCTGCAGTTCCTCTTTCTGGCGTGTCAGAATCTCAAACAACCGGCCGGGGATATTCTCTTCTTTGGCATAAGCGGTTTCCTGCAGCTCGATGCGCGCAATGATATGGTCCACATACAGTGAAAACTGCCGGTCATAGAGGTCCTTGGCATAGGGTTTGTCAATGATGTCGGCAAACAGGGGAGCAAGATCCTGGTAAAGGGGCAGGTTGCCCATGGGCGTTTCAATGCACCCTACTTCCTGATGGGCATAGCGTTCCAGCCAGGCGAGCCAGACCTTGACATCTTTTTTTTCACCCAGCAGTTGATTGGAGGTGCCCCCACGGGCCTTGTCCGTAAGAAAATAATTCAATCCCGCCATCACGGGCTGATGTTGTTTCCGGAGTTTTCTGCTGCCGAAAAACCGGAACTGAGCGTCCATATAATCCCCCAGGGCACCGGGAATAAACGGGGCATTGGCCCAGGGCGCCCGCTTGACACCGGAAGCGCCCACCTCGGTGGCGGTGGCCGCCGACACGATACAGGCCCCGATCACCACCCCGTGGTCCGAGTCCGGTGCCACCCAGACCGGGGGCATGGTGTCTGCGTCCCGGCCGCTGTAAGTAAATACCCGGGTGAGGACCCCGTCCGGATTTTCCGCTTCAGAAGAATAGTTTTCCAGGCTGGTGGACCGCAGCGTACACCGGGAGTTGGGATGGGACAGGGGCACCGGTTTTCCCTTGTCGTCGGTTTTTCCGGGATACCATTCCCCCTGGAAATTGACGCCTTTGTCCGGTTGGGGCTCATGGTTGCCCACCCAGTGGGGAACTTTGTTTTCATCGATGAGGACGTTGGACCAGATCACCTCATGTCCGGGCCGGCGAAGCACCTTCATGAGCATCGGGTCCCCTTCCTGGTTCACATCCTCCACAATGCCGAAGATACCGGCCTCCGGGTTGACACACCGGATGCTGCCGTCTTCGGCGATCCACATCTGGGCCAGGTCATCGCCCACAAACAGGTTTCCGGCCATGGCGGTGGTGGTTTTGCCGCAGCCCGATGGGGCGGCCCCGGCAAACCAGGTGACCCGGCCGGCCGGTCCCTGGATCCCGGTGATGAACATGTGCTCGGACAGCACTTCCCCCCGGTTTTTATAAACCGCCTTGTCCACGGCGAACCGGTGGTTGCCTTTCTTGAGCAGCAACGTGTTGCCGGCATAGGTGCATTTGAAGCTGTAGGTGGTCTGGTACTGCCTGTCCATGAAAACCCGGGCACTGGGCAGATCTTCGGGCCGGTTCAGCCCCTGGGAGTGGACATTGGTGAAAAAATGACCCCGGGCCGCCACCTCTTTGTCGAAATCAGCATAGGCATTCCGGTACAGCAGTTCGGCGCTGTGGCTGACATAGGCGGAACTGGTGATCTCTAAAGCCGGGTTGGAGACGGGCGACCCCACCGGTCCCCGCATGTAGAACCCCACCACCATGGTTTTTTCCGCCATGATACCGGTCATGTTGGACCGGATGTCTTCCAGGGCGTTTTCCCGGTTCATGCGGTTGGCAAGAGAGGATATGTGATCTTCCGGGTTGGCAATATAAAAGGTCCGGTCCACGATCCGGCCCTGTTCGCCGGGCAGATCAAAATGGATGGTGTGGTTTTCCATGGCCAGGGGGCTTTCTTCACCGGTTTCCACAGCCAGGTTCCGGATGAACGCCTGGTCTTGCCGGGAGCCGGTATTGATGAATATCCGGTCCGGGTCGCAGATGACCACGGCATTGGCAATCCGCTGTAACACCGCCGGGTTTCTGATCTTGCCGATACGGTCCAGGTGGTCCGGATCCATCCGTTGTTTAAAAACAGCCAGCGCCTGTTCTGCCGACGCAATTTTCCCCAGTTCATTTAGAATATCCATGTCATTATCCATTTATTTTGGCGGGTGGTATTTATCATGTGTGGCGTCTTTTTCCTTAAAAACATTCAAAAATTCAATTTTTTCTTCTACCATTTACCCGTTAAAAATCAAACGATATCTTGAATTTTTTTCAAAAAAGTGCTCAGCTGCCACTGGATTGAATTTTTGCCGTAACTTATCCAACCGCCGGGGAAATGATAAAGCACCGGGAGAACACAGCCATGACAAACAGGATATTTGCGGATCTGCACAATCACACCCGGGCCTCTGACGGTGATTTTTCTCCCCGGCAGCTGGTGGCAGACGCAAAGGCCCGGGGGATCCGGGCGGTTGCCATTACCGACCACGACACCCTCAGCGGGCTTGAACAGGGCCTGGCAGCCGGCGCCCGGGCCGGCGGTATTCAGGTAATCCCCGGCGTGGAATTGTCCATTTCTTTCAAGCGTTCCTTTTTTACCGGTACCCTGCACCTGCTGTGCTATTTTTCGGCCCGGCGCTTGGCGGACCGTGCGTTTGTGGATGGGTTTGAGTCGCTGATGGCCGGCGGCCGGGGAGAGAGTCTGGTTCGAGCCCGTATTGCAAGGATCAATGCGGTGTTCGGTCCTGGCGGCAGTGAACCGCTTTTGGAGCGGAATCTGGTGTTTGAAGATATTGCCGCATACAGCGCCAAGGCCAGCCGCCGGCATTTTTCTCTGGCCCTTTCCCAGCGTCTGGGAATCAAAGACCCGATCACCATCAGCCGGATCATCGGCAATGACAGTCCCGCCTACCTGCCGTCCGGCATTGGGCTGAATTCGGCGGCGGATTTCATTAAAACACAGGTCCTGCTGGCTGTTCTGGCCCATCCGGCGGCAGGCTCTTACCCGGGCAAAGGCCATTACAGGGAGGTTCTGCCGCCCGTTGAGATCGTGGAACGGCTGCTGCCCGAGTTTCTGGCTGCCGGCATCCAGGGGATTGAAGTGTTTTATCCGGGACACACCAAAGCGCACCAGGCGCGCCTGCTTGCCTGGGCCAGTCAGTATGACCTGGTGATCACCGGCGGGTCGGACTGCCATGATGATACAGAACGCCCCCTGGGTGCGGCCGGTATTTCGGAATCGGATTTCAGGCGCTTCCAGGCGGCATTGCACAAGACGCAGTGTTCATGACCGGGAAAACCGGACAAACCCGGCCGCCATGCAGGCCAGGGCCGCCAGGGTGCAGAAACCGGCAATGAGGCTGATGGCGGCGATGCCGGTGTGGGACCAGATCAGTCCCCCGCAGAAGGCCCCGGCCACCCGTCCCAGGCCGCCCACGGCGTAGAATGCGGACAGGGTGGATGCCCGCAGTTCGGGCATCAGTTCCGAGGCCAGACCCATGGCCGTAACAATGGTGAATTCAAAACAGAAGAATACCAGAAACAGTCCGCCCAGCACCTGGGGAACCCCCCGGTCCAGGACCGGCAGCAGAAAATAGCCCCCTGCCGTCAGAACAATGCCGATGAAGATGGTTTTCAACAGCCCCACCCGGTCGGAAAAAAACGCGGTCACTGCCTCACCGGCCACCTCGGCAATACCGATGAGAATGGTACCCAGGCCGATGGCGGCCAGAGACAGGCCATAGGACTGTTCCAGCCAGATGCCGTAGACCACAAACAGGGTGTCGGACCCCAGGGCCATGAAAAACGCAAAGCTCAGCATTCCCAGGACCCGCCGGTTTTTGATGACCTGCTTCCAGTTGGACCAGAGCAAGGACCGCTGTGCGGCATCTGTTTGTTTGGGCGGGATATCCTTGGGCATGAGTTTCAGGATAAAGAAGAAGCAGGCTGCCGCCAGAATACCGATGACCAGAAACGGGGTCTGAAATGAAAACGCCTGGATGGTCACGCCGGCCAGGGGGATTCCCACCAGGGTGGCACCGGCCCAGGCCAGTTCCGTAAATCCGATGAATCTGCCCCGCTGTTCAAACGGGACATGATTGCCGATAAAGGACTGAAAGCTGGGATCGAAAATGCTTTTGGCCAGGCCGGCCAGAAACAGGCTCACTACCAGAACCCCGTAGAGGGGAACCAGCCCGGCGGCAAAACATCCCAGACACAGCAGAACCAGGGCCAAAAGGATGATGCGGCGGTTGCCGAACCGGTCGGCAAAGGAGGCCCCCACCGGTCCCAGCACTGCCGTTGCCTGGTTGAGGGCGATAATGGACGTAATGGCGGCCAGATCCACCCCCAGGCCCCTGGCAAAGGCAGGGGCAAAGGGGTAAGCCATCCGCCTGGCGGTGTTCAAGAGCAGTTTTGCCAGGGTGGAGACAATGATCAGGCTGTAAAACTGCCGTCGGTTCTGGATCATGGGAGCGGCTTCCGGAGGTCAGATAAAAATCAGAAGGTGAAATTTGTCGAAAATCAGCAGCAGTCCCATGAAGATCAGCAATGTCCCGGCGGTTTTGTTGATGATGCCGATATACCGGGTGGCTTTTTTCATCACCGTCATCAGGGAAGTGATGAAAACAGACATGAGAATAAAGGGCAGTGCCAGGCCGGCCGAGTAAAAGGCCAGCAGCCAGATACCCTGGAACAGGGTTTCCTGGTTGCCGGCCACAATCAGGATGCTGCCCAGAAGCGGCCCGATGCACGGGCTCCATCCGGCACCGAACGCCATGCCCACAACAAAGGTGCCGGCCAGGTGAA
>DATHSR010000571.1:0-2622 GCA_035464035.1 Desulfotignum sp.
CCCTGCAGACCGCGGATATCCTGGACAATCACGGGAACAAGATCGGGGTGTGGTTCTCTTACTATTATTACGCACCGGTCCGGATCGATCCTGAAAACAGAATCGTTGAAATACTGGATCCCAACACGCCCTCCGGCGGTTTCGGCCGGACCGGCCCGTAATCCGGCAGAGACAGACTGTTTGTGTTGTCAACCCATTGTGTCCGGTGACAGAAGATGGTATGTTTTGAGCTGTTGCAGTGAACAACCAGACAGGTGTTTATTCCAAGGAGGCAGAAGACAGAAAAATGAACTTGAAGCAAACCATCAGAAGTATTCCGGGGTGGCCCATTGACGGGGTCATTTTCAGGGATCTCACCACATTGATGCAGCACCCCAAAGCCTTTGCATATTGCTGTGACCTGCTTTTTGAACGGTATCAAGACAAAGGAATCGACAAGATCGTGGGCATCGATGCCAGGGGATTTGTTTTCGGCGGGGTGGTGGCCTATAAGCTGGGTATCGGGTTTGTGCCGGTCAGGAAAAAGGGAAAGCTTCCCTGCAAGACCATACAGGAGAGCTATGACCTGGAATACGGCACCGATACCCTTGAAATGCATGAAGACGCCATCACTCCCGGAGAAAAGGTGGTGATTGTGGATGATCTTATCGCCACCGGCGGTACGGTCGGGGCAGCAGTGAACCTGGTGAAGAAAATGGAGGCGGATCTTGTTGAGTGCGCCTTTGTGGTGGAGCTCCCTGACCTGAAGGGCAGGGAAAAGATCCCCGGGTGCCCGGTGTTTGCCATGGTTCAGTTTGAAGGAGAATAGATGGTGACCCCCCGTTTTATCATAACCGGTATCCTGCTGGCAGGGGCCGCCATGGGGTTTGCCTGTATGGGATCCTATGGCCGGCTGGTGACCAGCCCCGTTACCCTGGATCAGTATCAGCAGCGCGCCCTGCCGGCCGATCTTCACTACTATTACTGCGGCCGGGCCGGCCTGCCGGATGCGGTGGTGGGCCTTGCCGGCACCTATGTGTTCAATGACCGCCTCTGGTTCAGGATCGACACCATGGAAGCGGTGTATGAAAAGATCCGGAACTTAAGCGATCTTCATCCCGATGCAACCACCATGCGGGTGGCCGATATTCTGGACCCCGGCGGAGAATGGATCGGTCTGTGGTTTTCCTATTACCACCATACGCCGGTGCGGGTCGATCCCCGGACCGGCGTGCTGGACATCTTCAGCCCCTATGATCCCAATGAGGATGAAGGCGTCATGGTCTGGAGATGACCTGACCATGACGGCCGCAGCCGCCTGGCCGGTTTCCTCTCCCCCCGGCCGCAGCCGTTCAATCGGCGGCCGGGTGTTTGATGGCAGGCAAATGGGGTGGTCACGGCATGAGGGCTGCCATTTTTTCAGCGTTGAACCCTTTCAGAAAACCGTTGTTGATAAAAAAGACCGGCGTGGACTGGATGCCCAGGGACCGGGCGGTTTCTTTTTCATCTTTGACCTGAGCCTGAAACTGTTCTTCCAGGTAAGCCAGTGCAACGTCGGGATCCTTTCCCCAAGTTTCAGCCAGTTCCGGGAACGCCGCCATATACTGCGCCACAATATCCCGGGGTTCCTGTTCTCTGGTCAGCTGGGTGTAGGAGAAGTCAACCACTTCAAATACCATTAGCTGGCGGTGATAGGCATCCGCCATCACCATGCAGGCGGTTTCACTGGCCGTGTTCAAGGGGTAATGGGCCAGACGGAAGGTTTTGATCCGGTCCAGATTCAGTTTGATATGGTCCCATCCCTGACGGCAATGGGGGCAGAAAGGGTCGGATACCGCGATAACGGTATGGGGTCCGGGACCTGAAAAAATCTCTTTGCCGAAACCAGGGGGCAGGGCCTGGGGGTCTACGGCCTGCAGCTGATCCATGGTCTCCTTTGCCAGGTCCGCCCCCGATGCCAGATCCTGTATGGACCCGATCAGCAGGGTGCCGGTTTTATCCACCATCATGGTGATGAATTCAGGCCCGCTTTCCGGCATCTTCGGCGAAATCTTTATTCTGACGGCAAAAAAAACCATGTCGCCCGCCCGGACCGGTATTTTCCGTTCAACAGACACCTGGTCTGCAGTGAACTGCCTGAACCGTTTATCCTTGTTTTGTCCTGCGGTACGCAGTCTGTGAGCGATGGCGGCTTTCAGGGCGGCTTCGTCAAGAACCGGCATCTGAGCGCTTGAGTCCGCCGGCAGAGTTCCGGCCGGTGTATCCGCAGACGCCTTTCCCGAAGGCATTCCCGCCACCAGGCCCAAGGCCAGCACAAAAAAAAGGGCCGCCGTGACCTGTTGGATGCGGCCAGCCGGTCGGTGTGGCCGATAAAATCTTTTTTGCGTCAGGGTTGTGTTGCAGATGGGTTTTTTGATGGCCATGATTTTAGAACCTGTCGGATGGAATGTTGTAATTTCTGAAATTGCCGGCAAATATATTTAAGACCAGATAGGTGAGATCAAAGGTTCTGGTTTCTCCGGGTGCAAGGCGGACCTCAAACACCAGGGTCTGATAATCCGTCAGTGTATAGGCATGTCCCATGTCCACCGGTTCCCACTGGCCCGGGATCCGGTCGGTGAGTTGCACCACCGCCGGGGTGGG
>DATHSR010000572.1:0-2073 GCA_035464035.1 Desulfotignum sp.
GGCAGGCTTTTGGTGTACTGTTCTTGAAACTTGAGCAAAAGATGTGATAGATAGTTATTGTTTGATGATTTTTAAAATTCTGATCACAGGAGTCTGCCATGCGCGGTTTTGAACTGTTCGGGGACCAGGAAAGAAAAGAGGTGGCCGATGTGCTGTCCACCGGTGTTCTGATGCGCTACGGGTTTGATGCCGCAAGAAAGGGCCATTACAAGGCCCTGGAGTTTGAAAAAACCTTGTGCGACATCACCGGCTCCGGTTTCAGCCATCTGTGCGCCAGCGGCACCTCAGCCCTGGGCACCGCCATGGCAGCCTGCGGCATCGGCGCCGGTGACGAGGTCATCATTCCGCCCTTCACCTTTGTCGCCACGTTTGAAGCCGTGCTCCTGGCCGGCGCCATCCCGGTGTTCGGTGAAATCGACGAGACCCTGTGCCTGAATCCGGACCGGCTGGAAGCGGTGATCACCCCGAAAACCCGGGCCGTGGTGCCGGTCCACATGTGCGGGGCCATGGCCCGCATCGACGAAATCAAGGATTTCTGCAACCAGAAGGGCCTGATCCTGCTGGAAGACGCCTGCCAGTCCCTGGGCGCCACCTTTCAGGGAAAACATCTGGGCCGTTTCGGCATGGCCGGGTGTTTTTCCTTTGATGCGGTCAAAACCGTCACCTGCGGAGAAGGCGGGGCCGTCATTACCGATGATGCAACGGTGTACGACCGCTGTCACCAGTACGCCGACCACGGCCACGATCATCTGGGGGGACCGGACCGGGGAGCGGACGGCCATCCCATCCTGGGATCCAACTTCCGGATCAGTGACCTCAATGCCGCCGTGGGCCTGGCCCAGCTCAGAAAACTGGACAAAATCCTTGCGATCCAGCGGAAAAACAAACAGATCCTCAAGGAGGCCATGACGGATCTGCCCGGGATTTCCTTCAGGTATCTGCCCGATCCCTTCGGAGATTCCGCCACGTTTTTAAGTTTCATGCTGCCCACCGAAGCCAGGGCACGACAGGCGGCGAAAAACCTGGCGGACAACCAGGTTCCCTGCCCCTACTGGTATGACAACAACTGGCACTATTTCCGCAAATGGCAGCACCTGAAAGAAATGGCCTGTGCCGCGCCCATGGCGGCACAGCTGTGCGGGCATTTCCCGGACTACAAAACCGTGGACCTGCCCGAATCCGATGCCATCATGAAACGGACCCTGTCCATGCAGATCATGCTGTCCTGGACAGACCAGGACTTAGAACAGCGCATTGCGGCCGTTAAAAAAGCCATCATGTCAATCAACTAAATACAGGAAACCCCATGTTCAGAAATTTCAAACTGGTGCCCCGGGTCATATTCGGCCGGGGCTGTTTTGCCCAGATGGATGAGATTCTTTCCCCACGGCGCACCACCCCGCAAGACTGGGTGGCCTTTGTAGTGGATGATGTGTTTTCCGGCGCCCCCCTGGCGGCCCGCATCCCATTGCATGACACCGATCTTCTGGTGTATGTCACTGTGGATGATGAACCCAAGACCGGGTATGTGGACCAGCTCACCGAACAGGTGAAAACCGCCCGGCCCACCCTGCCCTGCGCCGTGGTGGGGATCGGCGGCGGCTCAACCATGGATCTGGCCAAGGCTGTCTCCCTGATGCTCACCAACCCGGGGTCCTCCACCCGGTACCAGGGATGGGACCTGATCGAAAATCCGGCGGTGTATCACGCGGCCGTGCCCACCTTGTCCGGGACCGGGGCCGAGGTCTCCCGCACCACCGTGCTCACCGGACCGGAAAAAAAACTGGGCATCAATTCCGATTACACCGTGTTCGACCAGGTGGTCCTGGATCCGGAACTCACCGCCGGGGTCCCCAGGGATCAGCATTTCTACACCGGCATGGACTGTTATATCCACTGCGTGGAATCGCTGGCCGGCACCTATCTGAACGAATTTTCCAGGGCCTACGGCGAAAAAGCCCTGGACCTGTGCCGCCAGGTGTATCTGGAAAACCATGCCGATGCGGCCGACAAGCTGATGATGGCTTCTTTTTTCGGGGGCATGAGCATTGCCTACTCCCAGGTGGGGGCCTG
>DATHSR010000573.1:0-3440 GCA_035464035.1 Desulfotignum sp.
CAGGTGGCGGTGAGCTTGGCGCCGGTGCATCCCAGGGGATGACCTAAAGCGATGGCCCCGCCATGGATGTTGATCCTGTCCATGTATTTTTCAAGGTCCAGCTCCCGGATACAGTAAAGGGCCTGGGAGGCAAACGCTTCATTGATTTCATAGATGTCGATGTCGTCAATGGTCAGGCCGGCCTGTTCCAGGACTTTGGGGATGGCGTATCTGGGGCCTACCCCCATTTCATCGGATCTGCACCCGATGGTGGCATAGGACACCAGGCGCGCCAGGGGGGTCAGGCCCAGTTCCTCGCATTTTTCCTTGGATGCGATGAGGGTGGCCGCAGCCCCGTCCGTGGTCTGGGAAGAGTTGCCTGCGGTCACCGACCCGTTGGCCTTGAACACGGTCCGCAGCTTGGCCAGGCCCTCCACGGTGGTTTCTCTGATACCGTCGTCATGCTGGACAATGAAGGTCTCTTTTTTGTAGGTGCCGTCGGTCTGCTTGACGTATTTAATGGCCGGCGTGGGAATGATTTCCGTAAACAGCCCGTTGTCCCGTGCCCGTGCAGCCTTGGTCTGGGACGCTGCGGCAAACGCATCCTGGTCTTCTCTTGAAATGTTGTACCGTTCCGCCACGTTTTCCGCGGTAATGCCCATGGATACGTACATCTCCGGGTAGGTGCGGGAAAATTCCGGATGGGGCCGGGGATTGTTGCCGCCCATGGGGACATAGGTCATGGATTCCAGACCCGCGCCCATGGTGATGTCGGACCAGCCCATCTGGACCCGCATGGAGGCCAGGGCAATGGCCTCCAGGCCCGAGGCGCAGAACCGGTTCACGGTGGCACCGGACACCCTGTCGGGAAATCCGGCCATTTTAACGGCCACCCGGCCGATGTTCAGGCCCTGTTCCGCTTCGGGAAAGGCACATCCGATCATCACATCATCCAGATGATCCGGGGTGAGGTTGGGGGTTTTTTCCACCGCTGTCTTCATGATAAAGGAGATCAGCTCTTCGGGCCGGGTCTGGTTGAACAGGCCTCTTTTCTGCTTGCAGCCCGGGGTCCGGACCGATTGTACAATATATGCGTCTTTCATTGGTATCTCCTCCTTCTAGTTTCTGAGCGGTTTGCCGGTTTTGAGCATGTGGTCAATCCTGGCAACGGTTTTTTCCTCTTTGCAGAAATCCACGAACGCTTCCCGTTCCAGTTTCAAAATGGTGTCTTCACTGACCTCGGATCCCACATTCACATCCCCGCCGCTCATGACATAAGCGATCCGTTTGGCCAGGAAGGCATCGTGGTCGCTCATGAAATTGCCGTTGCGCATGTTGAAAATTTCCGCGTTCACCATGCCCTGGCCGGCATCGCCCATCACTTTCAACGGCTGTTTCATGGGAGGCGCATACCCGTCATCCACCATTCTCAACACCTCTTTTTTGGCTTCACCCACCAGGGTGTCCCGGTTGAACACGATGCGGTCCGTCTGGCCCAGAAATCCGTTGCCAACCGCCTGGGCTGCGGACATGGACACGGCAGCCATGCCGATCTTCATGAACGCCGCCACAAAAATTCTGGCCAGGTCCACTTCCTTGACGGTTTTGCCCGGAAGCGCGGTCACATGTTTTTTCCACAGGTTCATGGTGCCGCCGCCGGCGGGCAAAAGGCCCACCCCGATCTCCACCAGCCCCATGTAAAGTTCGGAATGGGCCACGATACGGTCCGCACCCAGGCAGGTTTCACACCCCCCTCCCAGGGTCATGCCATAGGGCGCCGCCACCACCGGGAACGGGGCGTATTTGGTGGCCTGGATCCCGTCCTGGGCTTTTTTCAGAAATGCCTCGATTTCCGCGTATTTTTTGTCATGGCAGAGCCTGGCGATAAACCCCAGGTCGGCCCCGGCGGAAAATGCGCCGGGCATGCCGCCGGCTTCGTTGCCGATCACCAGGCCTACGCCGTTCTTGTCCACGTAATCCAAACCGCCGGCAATGGAATCCACGATCTCGGCGTTGATGGCGTTCATTTTGGTATGGAATTCCAGACAGAACACCCCGTCCCCGATATCCACCAGAGAGGCGGAGGCGTTTTCCATGACCGTTTTGCCATTGCCCTTGGCGGCAGCGATGGACACCAGAGAATCGGGAACGGGCACGGGTTTGTATGCGGCTGAAACAAAATCATAAAAATACCGGACCCCGTTTTCCAGCTTATAAAAGCAGGTGTTTCCGGCATCCAGCATCTTTTTGACATTGGCCGGAATTTCCAGGCCGTCTTTGGTCATCCGTTCCATTGCGTCTGCCACGCCATAGGCATCCCACAGTTCAAAGGGTCCCATCTCAAAATTGTACCCCCACTTCATGGCGTTGTCGATCTCCACGATGGTGTCGGCAATCTCGGGAATCCGGTTGGCGGCATACTGAAAGCTGTTGGCCGCCAGTTTCCAGGCGAATTTCCCGGCCTTGTCATCGGCCTTGAGCACGCAGTTGACTTTTTCGGTGAGGGTGCCGGCTTTTCTGGCCGCATCCAGGCTGGGGAAGGTGGGCCGGACCAGGTCCTCATATTCCAGGGTCTCCAGGTTCAGCACCTTGCGGATCTTTTTCCATTCCGGCGTGAGATCGGTTTTGTAGAACCCGGCCCTTGTCTTGTTGCCCAGCAGGTTCTTTTTCGCCATTTTTTCCACAAAACCGGGCAGCTGCATGATGTCGCGCTGCTCGTCATCCACGCACAGGTCATAGGAATTTTTGGCCACATGCATCATGATGTCCAGGCCCACCAGGTCCGTGGTCTTGAAGATGGCGGTTTTGGGCCGTCCCATGGCCGGGCCGAATATGGCATCCACCTCGGGCACGGTGAGGCCGTCTTCCTGCATGAACCGCATGGCCGCACTGATGCCCTGGATCCCGATGCGGTTGCCCACAAAATTGGGGGTGTCCTTGGCCCAAACAATGCCTTTGCCCAGATTTTTCTCACCGAATTTCGCCACAAAATCCAGGACCTCCGGCAGGGTGTCCTGACCGGGGATCAGCTCCAGCAGGTGCATGTACCGCACCGGGTTGAAAAAATGGGTGCCCATGAAATGCTGTTTAAATTCGCTTGAAAACCCTTCTGTGATATCCTGGAGGGGAATCCCCGAAGTGTTGGTGCTCACAATGGATCCGGGTTTTCTGATCTTTTCCACTTTCTGGAACAGGCCGCGCTTGATGTCCAGCCGTTCCACCACCACCTCAACGATCCAGTCGCAGTCCGAAAGTTTGTCAATATCATCTTCCAGGTTACCGATGGCGATGAGCCCGGCATCCTTTTTGTTGAAAAACAGGGACGGGGAGGATGCCATCGCCGCATCCAGACCGCCATTTACAATCAGGTTCCGGGCAGCAGGATCTTTTTTTTCTTCATCTTTCAGGTCAAATGGAACAATGTCCAGGAGCAGTACCTTTACACCGGCACCGGCCAGCAG
>DATHSR010000574.1:0-5737 GCA_035464035.1 Desulfotignum sp.
AGGGGCAGCCCACGGCCACGGTCTGTGCATTTTCCCCTACAATTTCTCTGGACCTTTCCACATTGATGCGGGTGCCGATGGTCTCCTCCATCCACATGCGGCCGCCGCCGGCACCGCAGCAGAAACTTTCCGTGCCGTGGCGGGGCAGTTCAGACAGACCCTGGTTGGACAGTGATCCCAGAATCGATCTGGGGGCATCATAGATCTCATTATACCGGCCCAGATAGCAGGGATCATGGTAGGTGAGCACGCCGGCCAGGGATTTGCGGATCCGGATTCTGCCCTCCTGGATCAGCTGGCTGATGAAATCACTGTGGTGAATCACTTCATAATGGCCGCCCATCTGGGGTTAGTCATGTTTGAGGGTGTTCAGGCAGTGGGGGCAGGCCGCGATGATCTTTTTGACATGATACCCGTTGAGCACCTCGATGTTCTCGGTGGCCATCATCTGATACATCATCTCGTTGCCGGCCCGGCGGGCAAAATCACCCGTACATTTTTCCTCGGTGCCCAGAATGGCGAAATCCACCTTGGCTGCCTTGAGGATTTTCACCAGGGCCTTGGAAACCTTCTGGGTTCTGTCGTCAAATGATCCGGCACATCCTATCCAGAGCAGGTACTCCACGTTCGGATCTTCTGACATGAGTTTGACATCCAGACCTTCGGCCCAGTCGGCCCGCTTGTCATACCCGATGCCCCAGGGGTTGCCGTTGCGCTCCAGACCCTTGAACGCGGTGTTGAGCTCCTGGGGATATTCCCCCTGCATCAGGGTCTGGCCCTGGCGCATGGCAATGATCCGGGGCACATGCTCGATGGTCACCGGGCACACCTGTTCACAGGCCCGGCAGGTGGTGCAGGCCCACAGTGTATCCAAGGCGATCACTTCTCCCACCAGGGCTTTTTCAGGTTTGAATACCGCCATCTTTTCCTTGGTTCTGGCATCCGCCTCGGCATCACCGGTGAGGGTTTTTGCCAGCTTGGCACGCTGGATCAGGTTGTCGGCATTGGCATACAGTTCCGCCTTGAGGGTGTCGTTGAAATCATGCAGGTTCAACGGCTTGTCCGTGACATAGGTGGGGCACACTTCCTTGCAGCGGCCGCATTCGGTACAGGTGTAAAGATCCAGGCCCTGTTTCCAGTTAAGCTGGTAGAGATGGTTCACCCCCAGGGTCTCATCTTCCCAAACCGATTCATCCTCGAGGTCCAGCCGCCTGATCTTTTCATGGGGATAGCCCAGGCTCTTGAGAAACACGTTGGGCAGGGAGGTGATGACATGAAAATGCTTGCCCAGGGGCAGAAAATTCAAAAAAGTGAGCTGGGTGATGATATGGACCCAGAACATCAGCACCATGACCCGTTCCATGCCCACCGTTGAAAACCCGGATATCACGTTGCCGGCCAGAATCGTCACCGGGGTCCACAGAAATTCCTGGCCAAAAGTCGGGTTGTTGAAAAAATGAAGATCCCCGGGGTTGCCATGGGCGGTGATCAGGTTATACCTGGCCCCGTCATACAGCAGGTCCGATATCATCAGCACACCGATCATGCCCAGGACCAGATAGGCTTCCCAGGTGTTGTGAAGCCGGGCCGGCTTGACCACCAGGCGCCGGTAGAATGCCCAGATCACCATGAGCAGGACCACCCCCTCCATGATGTCCTTCAATCCGATGTACAGATATCCCAGGATGGAGGATTCCCCCAGCAGCGGCAGCTGGAACCCGTGGACATATCCTTCACCGTAAAGGGTGATGGACCGGATGAGCAGAACGCAGAACCCCCAGAAGATCAGGGCGTGCATGATACCGGACGCCCGTTCTTTTTTTCGCCCTACCAGGCGCTTCTGGCCCAGAGCGATGATCACCATCTCCTTGAACCGGTCCCTGATCCGGTTGAACCGGTCGACCGGCTCCAGGGCCATCAGCAAAAGGATCCTCTGATACATGGTTCTGGCAAAAATACCCAGGCCCACGGCAAGCAACAGGGTCATAAACAGCGGACTCATATCTACCTCATGTGCAAATTTCGGGTTGGGGCACTTATGCCCGTATCTTTTTAATTTCTTCCTTGAGCAAAGGTATCACATCAAACAGGTCTCCGACAATCCCAAAATCCGCCACATTGAAAATCGGCGCTTCCGGGTCCTTGTTCACCGCCAGGATCACCTTGGAGCCGTTCATGCCCGCCAGGTGCTGGATAGCACCGGAAATGCCAACCGCAATATACAGGGAAGGGGCCACGATTTTACCGGTCTGCCCCACCTGCTTGTTGTGGGCCATGAACCCGGCATCCACCATGGCCCGGGAGGACCCGAATCCTGCGGCCAGGTCTTCGGCCAGGCCCTTGACCAGATCCACCCCGGCCTTGTCCTTGGCTCCCCGGCCCACAGACACCACAATGTCTGCATCCGCCAGATCGATCTCGCCCGAAGCATCTGAGATCAGTTCCCTGACCACGGCTTTCATGTCTTTTTCAGGGGGATCCAGCGTGACCACATTTTCCTTGCCAGCGATTTCCGGATCCGCTTCAAATGCGCCGGCACGCACCACCGCCACCAGCTTGGGCGCATTGATTTTTACTTTCTGGAGCACCTTGTTGGCAATGGCCGGCCGCACGATATGAACAGTATCGCCATCAATGGCCGCATCAGTGATTTCATTGGCGCAGGCCGCCTCCAGCTGTACCGCCACCCGGGGGGCCGCTGCCTTGCCGGACTCGGAAAAACCGAACCAGACCATATCGGCGTTAAATTCTCTGGCCGCTTTCACGACGGCTTCGGCAAACGGTTTGGCGGAAAATATTTCCAGGGAAGGGTCATCCACGATATACTGGGTGTCTGATCCGGCTGCGGCCAGCTGGGACGCCAGACCGGCGATATTGCTTCCCACGGCAACGGTGGCGGTGCTGGCTCCCAGCGCCCGGGCCTTTGACAACAGTTCGGCGGTGCTGCCCTTGAGCACGCCCTGCTTGATATCTGCAACTACGAGTATATTTGTCATCGTCACTGTCCTTCACATTGGTATAGAATTATAACACCTTGGCTTCATTGACCAGCAGCTGCACCACTTTGGCGGTGACTTCAGCCGGATCGCCCTCGAATTTCTGCCCGCCTTTGCGCTTTTCCTGGGCCATGAACGCCGTAACTTCTGATTTCAGGGCGGTTCCCCCCACTTCTTCAAACGAGGTGCCCAGGCCGGCCAGGTCCATGACGGTGATCTTCTTTTTCTTGGCCATCATGATGCCGCGCATGGCCGGCAGCCGGGGTTCGTTGATGCTGTCACTCACCGTGACCACAGCCGGCAGGGTTACATCCACGATTTCCGTGCCGGCATCCCCCAGGCGGGATACCTGGATATGGGTGTCATCAATAACCTTGATCTCAATGACGTTGCTGACACAGGGGATTTCCAGAAATTCGCCCAACATGATACCCGCCTGACCGGCATCCGTGTCCTGGGCCTGTTTGCCCGTGATCACGAGACTATAATCCCCGGCTTCATAGATCTTCTGGATCACCTTTGCAAACGTGGCGGAATCTGCTTTCTCAAGGGCCGGATCATCAATATGAATGCCGTTGTCAATACCCATGGCATAGCATTTGCGGATGATATCTGTGTGATCGCCGGATCCCAGGGTGACCAGGGTGGTTTCGGCCTTGTGGGATTCATTGATCTGGACCGCCGCTTCAACGGCGTTCTCGTCCCAGGCATTGATCACATACTGCAAGCCTTTTTCCACAATGGCCCCGTTCTCTACGTGAATATTGAGCTCCACGTCAACGACTTTTTTTACGGTTGTCAGAATTTTCACTGGTTCCTCCTCATATTTGACTCATATCCGGGTTTCTCCCGTATTTCAGGATTCCACCCGCTAGTTGTTGTTATCCCGTATAATCCGGCTTTCACCGCACACCACCATGAGCTGGTCGCTGCCTGCGGGAAACGCCAGGGTCATGTTCAGCGAGGCCCCCATCCAGGCAGCCAGGGCTGTGGGCCGGGAATTGGATATCATCACTGGAATCCTTGCCCGGGCCGCTTTCTGCACCAGTTCATAACTGATGCGGGACGACAGGACCAGGATACGGGCCCCGCCCAGGGTGTGGTCCAAAAATGCCTTGCCAACGGCCTTGTCCAGGCCGTTGTGGCGGCCGACATCCTCGGCAAAGGCCAGTATCTCTCCATTGGTTCCGAACAGCAGTGCCGCATGGGAACCCCGGGTCCGCTGATAAAACTTCTGATTTTCTGATAAGGCGCTGATGCAGTCAAAGGCCTGTTTCAGGGGGAAAAAGAACCCGTCCGGGGCCGGCTCTACCGCCGACTGGATGTCTCTGAGCATCTCCTTGCCGCAGATGCCGCAGCTGGTCTGGCTGACAAACCCTTTTCTTTTCAGCAGGTGTCCCACCTTCTGCCGCCGTTCCGGTGTCAGCCAGACATCAATGACATTGGGGTCCAGATTTGCATCATATCCCATGGTTCTAATATCATCCGGGGTGTTCACCAGGCCTTCTCCGAGACAGAAACCGGCTGCATGCCGTATCTCATCCCCCGGGGTCCGCATGACCACGGAATAGGGGTGGTCTTCAACACGGATCAGAAACGGCTCCTCCCCGATCAGCTCCATGGAAATGGATTCACAGGAATTGGAGCGGCATTGAAACACCGTAAAGTGCTGGGTATTTTTCTTGTCCGCCACGCTCGGGGTTACCCTTGTCTTACCGCATCGGGAAACGACAGGGCCTGGGCATAGACAAACGCCGCCTGGAGATAGGAGGTGGGGCACAGGGGAAAGCATTCCTTGCAGCCGTTGCACACTTTTGCCGCGATATCAGGCACAAAGCTGATCTCCTTGTTGATCCCCCGGTCCACAAACCCCAGGGCATTCTTGCCGGCCACTTCCGCACAGTAGCGCACACACAGACCGCAGTGGATGCAGAAAGAGGGATCTCTTTCATACCGGTTGGGATCTGCGCCGTAAACTTTTGCCAGTTTCACCAGATCCGGTGCATCCGGCGCATGGGCCATGAGCAGTTCAAGAATGGTTTTACGCAGCCGGTCCACCTTTTCAGACCGGGTCCTGACAACAATCCCGCCGGCCGCAGGAAAGACACAGGACACCACATACTTGGTCCAGCCCCGTTCCTCCACTTCCACGATACACAGCCGGCACCCGCCAAAAGGCTCCAGTTTCTCATGGTGGCACAGGGTGGGAATATAGATCCCTTCTTTTTGTGCCGCCTCCAGAACGGTCATGCCCGGATCAGCGGTAACGGTTTTTCCATCGATCTCAAATTGAATCTCTCCCATGATGACCTAGCCTTTCTCTTTTGTCTTTTTCCGGATGGTTCGTTCTTCTTCGGCCACAGGGTCCGGCACCGGTTCGCCCGACAGCTTGACCACGGAAGAAAATTTGGGCGGACACACCTCAAAGCAGGTGCCGCACCGGGTGCATTTATCCTGATCGATGATGTGGATCAGTTTTTTGTCGCCGTCAATGGCATTCACCGGGCACTGCTTGCGGCAGGTGCCGCAGCCCGTGCACTTGTCCGGATCGATGTAGAAACTGATCAGCTCCTTGCAGGACAGGGCCGGGCACCGTTTGTCTTGAATATGGGCCTCGTACTCTTCCCTGAAATATTTCAATGTGCTCAAGAACGGGTTGGGCGCACTTTTTCCCAGGGCGCACAGCGAGGCTTCCACTGCGGTCTCCGCCAATTCCTCCAGCAGCTCGATGTCGCCGGCCT
>DATHSR010000575.1:0-5581 GCA_035464035.1 Desulfotignum sp.
AAGTTCGCCTACCGGAAACTGAATCTTCCCAACTACGGGGTGTTTGAGGAGGGAAAATTTTTTTCAACCGGAAAACATGTCCGGGTCTTCCGGCTGCATGGACTCAATATAGCGGTGTTCATCTGCAACGACCTGTGGCACCCCTCGCTGCCCTATCTGGGGATCTCCCAGAAAGCGGATCTGTTTTTGACCCTGTTCAACTCCTCTGAAGGGTCCATGGCCCATGAATTCAGCAACATTGAAAGCTGGGAGATCATCAACCGGTTCTACTCCAGGATTTTCGGCATCTACAACATCTGCGTCAACCGGGTGGGCGAGGAGGGGCCGGAAGCCATCCGGTGCACCGCGCCCCAAAACGGCGATACCGGTTTCCCAGAAGCCTTCCGGCTGCCGGATCTGAAAAAGACCTATCACTTCTGGGGGGGCAGCGAAATCATCAATCCCTTTGGCCAGGCCATTTATTCGGCCAAAAAATATCAGGAAGAGGTGGTGATGGGGGCCATTTCAAAAGACATGCTGCGCCGGAAAAAAATCATACTGCCCTATCTGAAAAATGATGATCCCTATTTCACCTATCGTGAACTGGGAAGAATTCTTTACCCCCATGGAGAACCCCGGCCGTGACGAAAACACAACGATTGGTGCTGGCAGTGGATGACAACCCCCAGAATCTCCAGTTTCTGGGAAAGCTTCTGTCCGACAACGGGTATGAGGTGGCGGTGGCCCAGAGCGGGCAGCAGGCCCTCAATTTTATTCGAAAAAACGAACCCGCCCTGATCCTGCTGGATATCATGATGCCGGAGATGGACGGATATACGGTGTGTGAGAAAATAAAAGCCGATCTTTCCACCCGTCATATCCCTGTTATTTTTCTGACCGCCAAGACAGATACCAGTGATGTGGTCAGGGGGTTTGAAGCCGGGGGGGTGGATTATGTGACAAAGCCCTTTAATTCAGCGGAACTGCTGGCCCGGGTCCGGACCCATGTGGAGGTAAGAATTCTGAGGGGACTTCTGCCCATCTGCTCCCGGTGCAAGAAAATCCGGGACGATCAGGGGTTCTGGGAGCGGGTGGAAAGTTATTTTGAAGCCCATTCCCAGGTAACCTTTACCCACAGTATCTGCCCCGATTGTCTGGATGTCCTGTACGGGGATTCCGACTGGTACCGGAAAACCAAAAAATAATTTATCTCCCCCCTGCTGTCCTGTCCTGGTTGCTTTTTTCCAGGATTGCTTTATTTTAAATAAATCATGATGAATTGAACTGTTAAACTCAATTGGAATACAGGAGTGTTTATGAGTTGTGTAATCGCCATGGCCGGCAAGGGAGGTGTGGGGAAGACCACTGTTTCCGCACTGGTGGTCAGATATTTCACCCGGCATGTGAACGACCCGGTTCTGGCCATTGATGCCGACCCCAACAGCAACCTGGGCGAAACCCTGGGCCTGACCATTGAAAGAACCGTGGGAGACATCCGTGAGGATTTCATGAAAGATCCCCAGGGCGTGCCCTCGGGCATGGACAAGGTGTTGTACCTGGAAATGCTCATGAACCAGGTATTGATCGAGGAAAAGAACTTTGATCTGCTGGTGATGGGCCGCCAGGAAGGCCAGGGATGCTACTGCATGGTCAACAATATATTGAACCGGTTTGCCGAGGAACTGGAATCCAATTACAAATACATGCTGGTGGACAATGAGGCCGGCATGGAACATTTAAGCCGCCGCACCTCCGGAAAGGTGGACATGCTGCTCATGGTAACCGATTACGCCCTGCGTGGCCTCCGGGCCGTGGGCCGGATCAATGAGATGCTCGGTGACCTGAAACTGGATGTCCGGCAAAAGGGACTGATCGTCAACCGGGCGCCGGATCGGCTGAGCCAGGCGTTTCTGGATGAAGTGGAACAGATCGGGGTGCCGCTTTTATGCACCATCCCCCATGATGACAACCTGCTGGCCTTTGACATGGAACGTCGTTCCATGCTGGAGCTGCCCGATGATTCTCCGGCGGTCCTTGCGGTGAACGGCCTGATGGAAAAGGTAATCAAAGTGACGGCCTGATCATGGGATATGTGTTTGATTTCAAAGAGGCGGCCCAGTATGATGCCTGGTTTGAGCAGGCCGGCAACCGCCATTGCCTGGATCTTGAAATCAGACTGATCCTGGAACTGATGGATCTGCGGCCCGGGCAGCGGATCCTGGATATCGGGTGCGGGACCGGCACCAGCCTGATGCCCCTGCTGGACAAAGGGGTGAGCCTCACCGGGGTGGATCCGTCCCCCTATATGCTGGACCGGGCCCGTGAACGGCTGAAAAACCGGGCCGACCTTCACCAGCGCCCTGCCGAAGACCTGCCGTTTGAGGACAATGCCTTTGACACCGCCCTGTTCTTCACCAGCCTGGAATTTACGGACCGGCCGGCCAAAGCCATCGAGGAAGCCTGCCGGGTGGCCAAGGACCGGGTGGTGATCGGGGTGTTGAACCGGCATGCACCGATCAATATCTGCCGGCGGTGCAAAGGGTTTGTCTTTCCCAGTATCTATACCCATGCCCGTTTTTTCAGCATATGGGACCTCAAAAAGATGCTGTTCAGCATCCTGGGGGATGTACCGGTGCACTGGCGGACCACGCTCCAGTTTCCCTTTGTCCGGGGGAAATTGGTCTCTGCCGTTGAAAATAACCGCTGGGTTCAAAAGTCCTTCTGCGGCACCTTCATCGGCATGCGGATCAAGCCGGTGCCCAAGTTCAGGGTGCGGCCCCTGCCGTTGAAAGTGAAAAAACAGCAACTGCATAATCCGGCTTCCGGGCTGGTCACCAGCACCCGGGCCAGGGAGTGATATGGAAGCTTATCTGTATGACAAACTGGAAAAACAAAGAACCCGGTGCCGGATCTGTCATCATTTTTGTGTGCTGGATCCAGGACAGCGGGGAATCTGCGGCGTCCGGGAGAACCGGGACGGGCGGCTCCTGGCCCTGACCTATGATAAAATCATTGCCCACAGTGTGGACCCCATAGAGAAAAAACCCATTTTTCATCTCAAACCCGGCTCCCTGTCCTATTCCATTGCCACAATGGGATGCAATTTCCAGTGCCGGTTCTGCCAGAATGCGGACATCGCACAGGTTTCCGGGGGGAAAGAGAATTTGATCACGGGCAGAAACATACCCCCTGCCGACATTGTCACCCAGGCCCTGGCCGCCGGGTGCGACAGCATTTCCTATACCTATACCGAACCGTCGGTGTTTTTTGAACTGGCCTTTGACACGGCCCGGCTGGCCAAGGATAAAGGGCTGCTCAACGTGTTTGTCACCAACGGATACATGAGCCCGGACCTGGTGACCCGCTTGGTCCCGTATCTGGATGCCGCCAACGTGGATCTCAAGGCGTTTTGTGATGAATTTTACCGCACATACTGCAACGCCCGCCTGGGTCCGGTGAAACAGACCCTCAAACGGCTCAAGCGGGCAGGGATCCTGGTGGAGGTCACCACCCTGCTGATACCCGGACTCAATGACGACCCCGAAGAACTGTCGGCCATGGCCCGGTTCATCGCCCAAGAACTGGGGTGTGACACCCCCTGGCACCTGTCCCGGTTCCATCCCACATACCGCATGACCGACCGGGGTCCCACCCCGGTGTCCACCGTGGTGACCGCCTGTGATATCGGGAAAAAAGCCGGGTTGCATTATGTGTACAGCGGCAACGTGCCCGGCTCCTCCCTTGAGAACACCCGGTGTCACCGCTGCGATGCCCTGGTGGTGGCGCGCACCGGATACCGCATCGTCAACCATATGAAACAAAGCGGGGTATGTCCCGCCTGCGATACCCCGGTTGCCGGTATCTACTGAGAGGTTTGCTGCCATGCCCGCTGTTTTGAAAAAAAAGCTATTCGATTACGGGAAAATGATCAAATTTTCCCATACCGTGTTTGCCCTGCCGTTTGCCCTGTCCGCCGTGGTCCTGGCCTGGCAGACCCGGGCGCCCTCCGCCTGGGAACTGGTCTTGATCCTGGCCGCCATGGTGGGGGCAAGATCGGCGGCCATGGGATTCAACCGCATCATCGACGCGGACATTGACAAAAAAAATCCCCGGACCGCCATCCGGGAAATTCCGGCCGGTATTCTGAGCCGGACGGAAGCGTCGGTGTTTGTGGGGATTTCCTGCCTGGTGTTTGTGGGGGCGGCGGCCCTGTTGTCACCCCTTTGTTTTCTTTTGTCATTTCCGGTGCTCGGGGTGTTGTTCTTCTACTCCTATACCAAGCGGTTCACCCCTTACTGCCACCTGGTGCTGGGATTTGCCATCTCCCTGGCGCCGGCAGGTGCCTGGGTGGCCCTCACCGGCACCCTCAACTGGGGCATCGTGTTTCTTTCGGCAGCCCTGTGGTGCTATATTGCCGGATTCGATATTCTGTATGCCTGCCAGGATATCGCATTCGACCGGGACCAGGGGCTTTACTCCCTGCCGGCTCATCTGGGGGCGGCCCGTGCCATGCGGATTTCCGGCCTGCTGCATGGGGTATTCATGGGATTTCTGCTGGCGGTATACTGGCACTTCGGGATGCACCCGGTGTTTCTCATATTCTGGGGTGCCATTGGCGGGTTGATCCTTCTGGAACACCGCCTGGTCAAACCCGATGATCTGTCCCGGATCCAGATGGCGTTCTTTCACGTCAATTCCGGGGTATCGGTGATCCTGTTTGCCGGTATCCTGACCCAGGCGTTTTTCAGGGGGGGGAGCCCATGAAAAGGGACCCTGTCAAAACCTTTGTGGTGGCCATCTGCGGGGCTTCCGGAGCGGTCTACGGGGTGCGCCTGGCCGCCTCCCTGCTCAGATGCCGGCACAGGGTGCTGGTGATCCTGTCCCATGCCGGGGCCCAGGTGCTGGCCCATGAGATGGGATATGAACCCGGCACCGGGTTTGATCTCTTTATGGCGGGATACGGGGTGGGGCCTGAAACCCTGAACAATCTGTCGGTGTTTTCCCAGGATGACATCGCCGCCCCGCCCGCATCCGGATCATTTCGCCATGACGGCATGGTGGTGGTGCCCTGTTCCATGAAAACCCTGGCAGGGACCGCTGCCGGATATGCCGACACCCTGGTCACCCGGGCCTGCGATGTCACCCTCAAGGAGGGCCGCCGGCTGATTCTGGTGCCCAGAGAAACCCCCCTGAACCTGATCCATCTGGAAAACATGGTCCGTCTGGCCCGGGCCGGGGCCGTGATTCTGCCGGCCATGCCGTCGTTCTATACGTTTCCCGCCACCCTGGATGCCCTGGTGGACACGGTGGTGGCAAGAATCATGGATCAGCTGGGGGTGGATCAGGCCCTGGTTCCCCGGTGGGGGGAATGAGCCGGCCGGTGATCCGGGCATCGATCCCGCCATTGGCACAGCGCATTCTGGGCCGGTTGCGGGAAGCCGGGTTTGCCGCCGTCGTGGCGGGCGGGGCGGTCAGGGACCTGTGCCTTGGAATGGTGCCCCAGGATGTGGATATCCTGACCAATGCGTCCATACCGGACATTGAAGCCCTGTTTGCCGATCAAAAAGTGCGCACCGTGGGCAGGACCTTTCCGGTCTGCCTG
>DATHSR010000576.1:0-10221 GCA_035464035.1 Desulfotignum sp.
ATGGGTTGATTGAGCTAACCATAGATGTTCATTATCATTTTGGTACACAGAAAAAGGAGATCCCGTCATGAAAGAGTTAATCAAGTACATCGCACAGTCTCTGGTTGATGATCCGGAACAGGTGGATGTCCAGGAAATCAAGGCCCAGCAGACCCTTGTGCTGGAGCTTCGGGTGGCAAAGGAAGATCTGGGAAAGGTGATCGGGAAAAAAGGCAGAACCGCCCAGGCCATGCGCACCATTCTGTCCTGTGCGTCTGCCAAGGAGCAGAAACGCGTCATTCTGGAGATTGTGGAATAAAATCAGATTCCCGCCTGCCGGCCACGATCAGCGCCCTGACTGAAACCGCCGGCAGGCGACGCCGTGTCTTTGCATCCAGCCGGAAAATGGCGGAAGTGCATGGGAATCGAACCCACCCGAGACAGTATCAGTGCCTCACATCGGATTTGAAGTCCGAGGGCCCCACCAGTGAGCCGCGCACTTCCGCAATCATTACCAGATGCTGCATACCTATACCGCATCCCTGTTTTTGTCAATATCTTTTCCGTTCCGTCAATCCGGACAGAGGCGGCCGGCATGTTTTTTGATCTGGATTTGGTATGGCATTAATCCTTAAACTCTAGTATAACCCCGTAACGTTGTTGCGATGCGAATCACCAAATGGATGCGCATCTTGAATCAATTTTTGATGGGGTTGCCATGATAAATTCACAGAGACTGTCCCGGCGGTTCATTCACCTGGCTCAGATCGATTCCGAATCCCGGCATGAGGCAGCGGTGGCTGCGGAAATTGAAACAATACTCAACCGGATGGGTGCGAAGGTCAGTTATGACCAGGCCAGGGACAAGACCGGTGGAAACTGCTCCAACCTGGTGGCAAAATTTGCCGGGAACCGGCCGGTACCGCCGATTTTCCTGTCGGGCCACATGGACACGGTGGTGCCGGGCAAAGGAGTGAAGGTAAAATTTGACAACGGCATCTTCACCAGTGAAGGTGCCACCATCCTGGGATCGGATGATAAATCCGCCATTGCCATCATCCTGGAGGTGATGGCGGTGATCCAGGAGAACAGCCTGCCCTGTCCGCCGGTGGAGGTGATCTTCACGGTGTGTGAGGAGATCGGGCTGTTAGGGGCCAACCATCTGGATCTGTCTCTGATGGATGCCAGATTCGGATATATCCTGGATTCCACAGACACCGAGGGCATTGTGACCCGGGCGCCGGCCGCCAACAAGATCTTTGTTCAGATTCACGGTCGGGCCGCCCATGCCGGCGCGGCACCGGAAAAAGGGGTGAGCGCCATTTATGCGGCGGCAAGGGCCATATCGCAACTGAAACTGGGGCGCATTGACAGCGAGACCACCTGCAATCTGGGCATTATCGCCGGGGGGATGGCCACCAACATCATTCCTGAAAAAGTGGAGATCAAAGGGGAGGCCCGGTCCCATGATCCGGAAAAACTCACCGCCGTGACCCGGAACATCATTGCCACGTTTGAAGACACTGCCGCGGCCCTGCGGGGGGATGACACGGTGCCCCGGGTGGAGATCAGCGTGGAACACGATTTTCCCAATACCCATCTCCCGGAGGATCATGCTGTGGTGGTTCTGGCCAGGAAGGCTGCCGCCAATCTGGGCAGAACACTTGAAAGCAAGACCATCGGCGGCGGGGCAGATGCCAATATCTTTTTTGGCAAAGGCATTGCCGCCGGAGTTCTGGGAACGGGCATGACCGATGTGCACACGGTCAATGAATCCATTGCGCTCAAGGACATGGAGGCCACCGCCCGTCTGGTCCTGGAGATTCTGCAGGTGCACGCAACCGGAGATGCTGCCTGAGATGCTGCTTCATCTGGACCTGATTTCAGGCATCAGCGGTGACATGTGCCTGGGGGCGCTGGTGGATCTGGGGATCGACCCCGGCTGGCTGGAAGCACAGCTCACCCCGCTGTGCAGGGGATTTTCCATCCGGACCCGGACAGTGTTCCGCAGCCATCTGCGGGCCGTTGACCTGACCGTGGATGTGACCGATGACCGGACGTCCCGCACCTATACAGAGATCCAGGCACTGATCCGGGCGTCGGGTCTGCCGGCAGCCGTCAAGAACAACAGCCTGGCCGCATTTGAGAAGATCGCCCGGGCAGAAGCCGGCATCCATGGACAAAAACTGGAAACCGTTCATTTCCATGAGATCGGCGGCATCGATTCTCTGGTGGATATCCTGGGTACGTTTCTTTGCATGGAAAAACTGGGGATTGCCCGGATCACCGCCTCTCCCGTGCCCCTGGGGTCCGGGTCTGTGACCTGTGCCCACGGTCAGATTCCAGTGCCGGTGCCGGCAACCCTGGCCATCCTGCAGGGAATTCCCGTGACCGGGTCTGATGCCAAAACAGAAATCGTCACCCCCACCGGGGCCGCGCTTCTGGCCACCCTGGTGTCCGCATTCGGTCCCATGCCTGCCATGACCGTGGTCAGGACCGGGTACGGTGCCGGGAAACGGGATACCGGTTCCCGGATGCCCAACCTGCTGCGGGCCGTCATGGGAAAAGAGGTTGACCCCCCGGCATCCGGCAGCACAAACTGCAGGAACAGCGGACAAAATGGCAGGACAGGCTCCGGTGCTGTCCGGCATGAACAGATTGCGGTACTCACCACCCAGGTGGATGACATGAATCCGGAAATTCTGGGGTTTGTCATGGACCATCTGCTGGAAAAAGGAGCACTGGATGTGTCCTTTGCACCGGTGCACATGAAGAAAAACCGGCCCGGCACCCGGGTGGAGGTGCTGTGCACCCTTTCAGATCAGGATCTCATGATCCATGAACTCCTTGCCCAGACCACGGCGATCGGGGTCCGGTATCATGCCTGCGACCGCGCCGTGCTGCACCGGGAGCCCTGTCAGATGGACACGGTTTTCGGGCCGGTTGCAGCCAAGAAAATCAGGAATCCGGACGGCAGTGAGCGGGTCGTGCCGGAGTACGGGGCAATGAAAGAAATTGCGCGGCACCAGGGATTGGCGCTGAAAACCGTTTATGAAACAGTGGCAGGAAATTTTCTTGACACAGAAAAGAACAGACGATAGAAAAAAAAGGATAACCATGCCATGGCAGGCCGATGGAATAACCGGCTGATTCTGGTGGCAGCCACCGGGTTCGGCCTGGGGTACTTCCCGAAAGCCCCCGGCACCCTGGGCACCCTGGCGGCCCTGCCGTTTATCTGGGGCGCTGCCTGCCTGCCCCCGGGGCAAGGGGCATTTGTTCTGGTGTGCTTTGTTCTGGCTGCCGTGTTTGTGGCGGACCAGGCGGAAAAGATTCTGGGTAAAAAAGATCCTGGTATGATCGTCATTGACGAGATGGCCGGTTACTGGGTGGCCATGAGCCTGGTACCGGTGACCCCGGTGACCCTGCTGGCGGGTTTTGCGGCATTCCGGTGTTTTGATGTGTTCAAGCTGCCGCCGGTCCGGTATTTTGAAAAAAATTTTTCCGGCGGGGCGGGTGTGGTGCTCGATGATGTCATGGCAGGGGTGCTGGCTGCAGTAACGGTGAAAGGGTTATATCTATTAGGGGTGCACTAGATTAGGGAGATAAGGTATGGAAAGAAATGCTGAAAAGGAAAAGGCGGTGCAGACCGCCATGGGCCAGATCGAACGCCAGTTCGGCAAAGGCGCCATCATGAAACTGGGCGGCCGGGTGGTGGAAAAGGTGCCGGTGATCCGGTCCGGCTCCCTGGCGCTGGACAAGGCCCTGGGGGTGGGGGGATACCCCAGGGGACGGGTGGTGGAGATCTACGGCCCGGAATCTTCCGGGAAAACCACACTGGCCCTGCACGCCGTGGCCCAGGCCCAGAAAAAAGGAGGGATCGCCGCGTTCATCGATGCCGAGCATGCCCTGGATGTGGGATATGCCAAAAAACTGGGGGTGGACTGTGATGAGCTGCTGGTGTCCCAGCCGGATACCGGGGAGCAGGCCCTGGAGATTGCGGACATGCTGATCCGCAGCGGCGGCATTGACATCCTGGTGGTGGATTCTGTTGCCGCCCTGGTGCCCCGGTCCGAGATTGAAGGGGAGATGGGGGATTCCCACATGGGGCTTCAGGCCCGGCTCATGTCCCAGGCGTTGCGCAAACTGGCGGGCACTTTGGGTAAAACCCACACCACCATCATTTTCATCAACCAGATCCGTATGAAGATCGGGGTGGTGTACGGCAACCCCGAGACCACCACCGGTGGCAATGCCTTGAAATTTTACGCATCCATGCGTCTGGAAATCCGGCGGGTCTCCCCCATCAAGGAAGGTCAGGACATCGTCGGCAACCGGACCCGGGTCAAGGTGGTCAAGAACAAGCTGGCACCGCCGTTCAAAGATGTGGAGTTCGATCTCATGTACGGGGAGGGGATCTCCCGTACCGGTGACCTGCTGGATATCGGGGTGAGCCTGAATATCGTGGACAAGAGCGGCTCCTGGTATTCATTTGAAGGGGAACGCATCGGCCAGGGCAGGGAGAACGTCAAGGCGTTTTTAACCGACAATCCCGAGATCTTCAACAAGATCGAAACAAAGGTCAGAGAAGAAATGGGGATCTCCGACGCCCCGGCAGACAACGGCCCGGCGGCCCCGGCGGCCGGAAAATAACCGCCCCTTGTGCGTGAAACAGAACCATCCGGACAACAACCCATTAGGAGCACGAAAACATGACTGGCAATGAAGCCCGGAAGATTTTTCTGGAGTATTTTAAAAAACATGACCACCAGGTGGTGAGGTCTTCGTCCCTGGTTCCCCAGGACGACCCCACGCTGCTGTTTGTCAATGCCGGCATGGTTCAGTTCAAACGGGTGTTCACCGGGGATGAAAAACGCGATTATCAGCGGGCGGTCACGGCCCAGAAATGCGTGCGGGCCGGGGGCAAGCACAATGATCTGGAAAATGTGGGATACACGGCCCGGCACCATACCTTTTTTGAGATGCTGGGCAATTTTTCCTTTGGAGACTATTTCAAGGAAAAAGCCATCGCTTTCGGCTGGGACCTGCTCACCAACGGCTATGGATTTGATCCGGACAAGCTGCATGTATCGGTTTTTCACGAGGATGATGAGGCCTATGCCATCTGGCGGGATCAGGTGGGGGTGCCGGAGGCGCGGATTTCCCGGCTGGGGGAGGAGGACAATTTCTGGGCCATGGGGGACACCGGCCCCTGCGGGCCCTGCAGCGAGATTCACATCGACCGGGGGCAAGACTTTGGGTGCGGCCGGCCGGACTGTGCGGTGGGATGTGACTGCGACCGGTGGCTGGAGTTGTGGAACCTGGTGTTCATGCAGTTTTACAAGGATGAATCCGGTCAGATGACGCCGCTGCCCAAACCCAGTATTGATACCGGCCTGGGTCTGGAGAGAATCATATCCGTACTCCAGGGGGTGCCCACCAATTTTGATACCGACCTGTTTGTGCCCATCATGGAAAAGGTGGGGCAGCTGTCTGGAAGGTCCAGGGGCGAATCCCGTGAAGTGGAGGTGGCCATGAAGGTGATCGCCGACCATTCACGGGCCGCCGCTTTTCTTGTTTGTGACGGGGTGCTGCCTGCCAATGAGGGGCGCGGGTATGTGCTGCGCCGCATCATGCGCCGGGCCATCCGGTACGGCCGGAGCATCGGCCTGACAGAGCCCTTTCTCCACGAAACCGTGCAGACCGTGTTTGACATCATGGATTCGGCCTATCCCGAGCTCAAGGAGTCCGCCCCCTTTATCCTCAAGGTGGTGAAAAATGAAGAAGGAAAATTTCTGGAAACCCTGGAAACGGGAATGAAACTGCTGGAAGCCACCATGGCGAACCTGACGGAAAAAGGGGAAACCGTCATTGCCGGGGAGGTTATTTTCCGGCTCTATGACACCTTTGGTTTTCCTGTGGATATCATTGCCGACCATGTCAAGGATACCGGCATTACCTTAGATCTTGCCGGGTTTGAATCCGCCATGGCGCAGCAGAAGGCCCGGTCCAAATCGGTCAAAAAATTCACGGGCGCCGGCGAGGTTTACAGGCCTTTGATTGCCGCCGGGATCAAAACCCGGTTTTTCGGGTATGACCAGCTGGAAACCCGGTCCGGGCTGCTGATCATCGTGCAAAATGATCAGGAACTGGACAGGGCAAAAACCGGGGATGCGGTGGACCTGGTGACAGCGGAAACCGTTTTTTACGCGGAATCCGGGGGCCAGGCCGGTGATGCCGGGGTGTTTGAAAACGCCGGCTGCACCATAGAGATAACCGATACATCGGCTGATCCTTCCGGGCTGTATATCCACCACGGCCATGTGGTCCGGGGAGACTGCCGGAAGGGCGACCAGTTTGTGCTCAGGGTGGATGGGGAACGGCGCCGGCGGACGGCGGTGAACCATACCGCCACCCACATCCTTCATGCGGCATTGAGAACCGTTCTGGGAGATCATGTCAAGCAGGCGGGATCCCTGGTGACCCATGAGCGGCTGCGGTTTGACTTTACCCATTTTTCCGCCCTCACCGAACCGGAACGCCGGGATATCGAAGATTTCGTCAACCGGCGGATCCGGGAAAACCACGGTGTCACCACCCGGCAGATGACCATGGATGAAGCGGTCAGCCAGGGTGCGCTGGCGCTTTTTGAAGAAAAATACGGTGAGGTGGTCCGGGTGGTGGGCCAGGGGGAGTTTTCAACCGAGCTGTGCGGAGGGACCCACACCCGGCGTACCGGGGATATCGGGCTGTTCCGGATCATCTCTGAAGGGGGGATCGCCTCGGGGGTGCGGCGCATCGAGGCGGCCACCGGGCAGGCGGCCCTGGATCTGGTGCATGGGGACCAGGCGGCCCTGGAATCGGCAGCCGTGCTGTTGAAAACCAGCCGGTCCAAGATCGTGTCCCGGCTGGAAACCCTGATCCAGGAAAAAAAAGTCCTGGAAAAAGAATTGACCGCACTGAAGGCCAGAATCGCTTCGAGATCGGTTTCCGATATTGAAGCCGGTATCCGCCAGGTCAACGGCACCAGGGTGCTGGCCCGGCGGGTGGAAATTGAAAATCCGTCCCAGCTCCGGGATCTGGCCGACAAGTTCAAGGCCAGACTGGGCTCCGGGATCCTGCTTCTGGGGGCGGAATCCAACGGCAAAGCCCTGCTTATCGCTACGGTATCCGATGATCTGGTGGGAAAATACAAGGCCGGCGATATTGTAAAAAAAGCGGCCCAGGTGGTGGGCGGCGGCGGCGGCGGCCGGCCGGATATGGCCCAGGCCGGCGGCACCCAACCCCAATTTCTGGACCAGGCCCTGGAAACCGTGTATCAGGCCCTGGAAACCACCTGACCGGTCCGTGCCATGACCGCCTACTTTATCCGGCGTCTTCTGCTGGTGATCCCCACCTTCATCGGCATCACCGTCATGGTGTTCGCCATTACCCGGTTTGTGCCCGGCGGCCCCATCGAGCGGATCATCGCAGAAACCCGGGCCATGCAGATGGGCGGCGCGCCCGGCACCTCTTCCCGGGCCGGGCCAGGGGAAGGCCAGCCCCTGTCCCAGGAGCAGATTGAAAAACTCAAGGCGTATTACGGGTTTGACAAGCCCCTGCTCGAAAGCTATCTGCTGTGGCTGGGCAAGGTGGTGCAGGGGGATCTGGGACAGTCCACCCGGTACCATGACCCGGTGTGGGAAATGATCCGGAACCGGATGCCCATTTCCCTGTATTTCGGCGGGTTGAGTCTGATCCTGATTTACGGGGTCTGTATCCCCCTGGGACTGGCCAAAGCCATTCATCACAAAACCGGGTTCGACAATGTCAGCTCGGTGCTGATTTTTACGGGATACGCCATTCCCGGGTGGGTGGCAGGGGTATTGATGCTGGTGCTGTTTGCCTCTCATTTTGATGTATTCCCCTTGGGAGGGCTGGTGTCGGACCGGTTCGACCAGATGGGCGTCTGGGAAAAGGCAGGGGACATTGCAAGGCACACGGTGCTGCCGCTGCTGTCCTATGTCATCGGGTCGTTTACCGTGATGACGCTGTTGATGAAAAACACCCTCATGGACAATCTGGCGTCTGATTATGTGCGCACCGCCATTGCCAAAGGGCTGTCCTTTAAAAAAGCGGTGTTCCGCCATGCCATGCGCAACAGCCTGATCCCCATTGCCACAAGTTTCGGAAACAATATTTCCATTCTGCTCATGGGGTCCTTTCTTATAGAAAAGGTGTTCAACATCGACGGCATGGGGCTTTTAGGGTATGAATCGGTGGTGGACAGGGATTATCCCGTGGTCATGGGGATTTTAGTGATATCCTCTCTGCTGTTTATGATCGGCAATATCCTCAGTGATGTGTGCGTGGCACTGGTGGATCCCCGGGTACGGTTCAAATGACCGGATCTTTCCTCAATCCGGTCACCCGCCGGAAAGTGCGGCGGTTTGTCTCCATCCGCAGGGGATTCTGGTCTTTTATCATCATCACCGTCCTGATTCTTTTTTCCTTCTGCGCGGAGATTTTCATCAATTCCCGGGCCCTGGTGGTCAGATACCAGGGGCAGTGGTATTTTCCCACTTACGGAAACATGATCCCCGGCACCACATTCGGCCTGGATTACCAGTATGAAACCGATTACCGGGCCCTCAAACAGCAGTTTGAGCAGGCCGGGCAGGGGGATGTCGTGGTGCTGCCGCCGGTGCCCTACAACCCGTTTGAAAATGACCTGCGGCTGAACCAGTATCCGCCGTTCCCGCCCTCTGTGAAAGACCGGCATTTTCTGGGCACCGACAATGTGGGGCGGGATATTCTGGCCCGGCTGGTATACGGGTTCCGCACCGCGGTTCTGTTTTCTTTTTTCCTGCTGCTGATCAATTACACCATCGGGATTTTCATCGGATGCGCCATGGGATATTTCGGTGGCCGGTTCGATCTGTTTTTTCAGCGGATCATCGAGATCTGGTCCAATATTCCGTTTCTGTATGTGATCATCATCGTGTCCTCCATTCTGGTGCCCAGCTTCATGATCCTGCTGCTCATCATGGCGTTTTTCGGATGGATCAGCATCACCTGGGTCATGCGCACCATGACCTACAGGGAAAAGGAGCGGGAGTACGTGCTGGCGGTCAGAAGTCTGGGGGCCTCGCACCTGCGGATCATTTTCCGGCACATCATCCCCAACACCATCTCGGTTATCGTGACCTATGCCCCCTTTGCCATCTCCAGCGGTATCGTGGCCCTGACCTCCCTGGATTATCTGGGATTCGGCCTGCCGGCCCCCACCCCGTCCTGGGGGGAACTGCTGTCCCAGGGATGGCAGAACATGGAGGCCTGGTGGATCTCCGCTTCCGTGGTGGGCGCCCTGGTCATCACCCTGATGACCGTCACCTTTACCGGTGAAGGCATCCGGGAAGCGTTCGATCCCAAGCAGCACACCATCTACGAGTAGCGGGCGGTCAGTCGGGTTTTTCTGTCTTCTTTCAGTTGACCACACAATGCCGGGCAAAAGGGTCCGGTTCAGTAGACCTTTCGTCGAGAAAACCCCTTGCCCAGGACATTGAAGGTGTTTTCCGTGATCACAAAGGCATCCGAATCGATGTTGAAAACAATCTCTTCGATGCGTTTGATCTGATAGGTGTTGGCCACCGTGAGAATGACATCTTTTTGTTCGCCGGTATAGGCGCCCTGTCCCTTGAGAAAGGTGGCCCCCCGCTGCAGTTTTTTCATGATCTGGTCGGCAATGGCTTTGGGATCCTTGGAGATGATGAGAATCATCTTTCGCTGGTTGAACAGCCCCATGCAGTATTCAATGGCCTGGGAGGCGATATAGGAGGTGGCCATGGAATACAGGATGATATCGGTATCCAGGTACCCGAAGCTGCCGGCGAACAGCACGAAATTGAAAATAAAGTTGTAGGTGCCGATGCGCAGGCTGTATTTCTGGTTGAGCAGAATGGAGATGATGTCGTTGCCACCGGCAGATCCCAGGGAGCGGAAGATCAGGCCGGACCCGGCCCCCACCAGGGTGCCGCCGGCAAGGGCCGCCAGCCAGGGGTCGGTGATGTTAAACTGAAAATTCACCAGGTCGATGCACACGGTGAAGATGCCGGCCCCGAACAGGCTGTAGTAAAGAAACCGCCGGCTGATGAATTTCCAGCCGATGATGAATACCGGCACGTTCAGAATCAGGTACCAGATGCCTGGGGTCAGCATGTCCGATATGTAGTAGATCAGCAGGCCCAGGCCGGAAAACCCGCCGGT
>DATHSR010000577.1:0-7346 GCA_035464035.1 Desulfotignum sp.
CCGCCTTGACCATCACCCAGATACCCAGTGCGGAGATCAGGGACCTGCCGTCTGCATCGACCATATCAAACCGCCTGAGCTCATACAGATTTTTCCAGGGATGTCGCCAGGTTCTCAGCTCGAACGGGCGGGGCCATTCCAGGGTGTCATGCACACAAATCTGGTATCTGGAAATGACCCATTTCAGGTTTTTTCCCGCCAGATCAAATCCACTGATGCCCAGTTCATGGGCATGAAGCCCTGCGGCATCCTGAAAAAGGCCCAGAATGCGATCCATGCGGACGTGGTTGTTGGCGCCCATGGCTGAAAACGGCAGCATCATTTTTTGGGAAAAAACAGATTCCCTTTTCATATCAGGGAGTTCCTTCAAACAATCTGACCGGGGTTTTAAAAATGCTGATGACCATGTTTTTCAAGCTCTCTCCCACGGCAGACGGGTGCAGCGGCGTGACCACCGGGTCATTGATGGTACCGGTGGCTTTGGCGGGGAAAGCCACCAGCCGGCCGCTCATGATCGTATTGATGATGGGGATGAATTGAATGATGGTGTCTAGGGTTTTCAACGGGGCCACCAGACAGGTCAGGTCCAGCCTGTTTTCAAAGGGGTGGACCTGACCTGTGAAAAACAGGGCCATGTTCTCCGCATCAATGACCGCCTTTTCCAGGTCAATGACCCCATTCTCCATGGTTCCTTCCACCTGAATGCTGTTGTATCTGAACCCTTCCTGGTTAAGATCGGGCAGATTCAAGAGGTTGAACACGGACAAAAGCCGTGACAACAGGGTCATCCTGTGAATCTGACCGTTTTCCGATTCATAGGAAATCCGGCCATTCAGATGATTCTGAATGGTAAGCAGCGGCCCTTTTCCGGACAGGTCGGCTCTAAATGAATACCCGCCCTCCTTCAACCGCAGGGATGGAAAAAAACAGGTGAGTTGAGAGGCGATGTTTTCCCGGTCCATCGCCAAAATCTGAATGTCGGTGACAGCGGGAATATCCGGGTGATTCAGATCAAACCGCAGCTGACCTGAAATATCTAAACCGCACAAGTCGGCCGACAGGACCTGGAGATCTGTTTCTCCCTGCTCCCATGAGACGGTTGCAGTCAGGTCGTAAAAGGTAAAATGACTGAAAATCAGGCGCTCGGTGTCGACATGCAGCATGTTGTGGGCCAGCAGGGGTGCGGAACGGGGGGGCATGTCCCTGCCGGAGAGGCCGGATATGAGTGTCTCCAGAAGGATCAGCCCGGTGCTGATGTGAAGATTGGAAAAAGCGTCGCTATGGATCTGCACCGGCGCGCCATCGGTGAAGGAAGCCAGTTTCTGGTGAACCGGGGAATCCTTGATCAGCAGGCTGTCCAGGGTTTGCGTGTCCAGTTTTCCCTCGAACCGGACCAGCGGGTGTTCAGGGCGCCAGTCAAACAGGATCCTGGCATCGGTGGATGGGAGGTGCGCGAGAGTCACCCGGTCCGGTTTCAGATCCCGGAACGATGTCCCGGCCAGTGTGACGGAAAGGTGGACATCCGGGTCAAATACCAGGCGGCAGAATGCGGAGATCTGATCTGTTTCACGGATTATGCGGCCGTCCTCAACCCGGAGGGGCAGGACAATGCCGTCAGCATATGCCGGGTCGACCGGCCCGGGAAGCCAGGTGAGCCCGGTAATCCGGGCAGTCAGGTCTTCAGTGGAAAAAGAGGTCGGTGACACCTCAAACAGACCGGACAGGTCCTGAATTTCAAAGGTGTCGGCAGAAAATCCGATCCGGATGTTTTCGCCTGATCCGGAAAGATCCCACATACCCTGTGCAGGCTGAAACAGGGGGCCTTTGAATGAAAACCGGTTAAATGCCACGCGGCCTTCTACATGTTCCATGGGTGTTAAAATCGTCTGAACGGGGGGCAACGACCTGACTTGAGCCCATATCTCCTGGAGATCGATATCCAGGGCATCCATGGACAGATCCAGGAAATTGTCATTGGCAAGATCCACCCGGGCAGTCAAACCGGTCACCCTGTTGGAACCGACAAGACCGGACACCTTGTCAAGGCGGACCTGATCGTTGGTGAAATAACAAATGCCCCGGGAAATGGAGATGGGAAACGGAACCCGGTCATAATATCCGGTCCCTGAAAACGGACCGGTAGTGACCGAGACAGACAGATTTTTCTGACCTGATGCCAGACCCAGTTCCAGTGCGGCCGCCACCCGGCCCTCTACCTGAGTGACTCTGGCCATTTCCCGGGCCAGAGCTGAATCGGGCAATAATGTGATCAGTGTTTCAGGCACCTCAGACAGGTCCGCATCCAGGTCGAATTCTCCGGCGAACGTCATCCGGGGACGATGCAGCAGGTCAATATCCAGATGCCCCTGATGAAGAAAGGTGCCGCCCACCGCGGCCTGATGCGCATCAATGGAAAGAACACCGTTCAGGACCTTGGCACCGCCCGCCACATCCGCTGCCATGAGAGGGGTTGCCGGTATCCTTACCAGGGCGTTCCGCGCGGTCCCCGTAAGGGTCATGTTTTTGGGATTGAACAGGGTGTCCCAGGCGGTGGACTGGAACCCCACCGATATATCCGATGCGGTTCCCTCCCTGAGAATGTCAAACAGATGCTGTACCACCCGGTTGTCCGGGGCTATGGCCAGGGTGGCGTCTCTGGCCTGGGCGATATCAATTTCTGTGCCCGTAAAGGTCAGTGCGGTGGTCTGCCGGGTCCGGCTGTCCGAAAATGTCATGGACACCTGGCCGGACGGATAGGCCAGGACCGAAGACGCAAGATCCACAGACACCTGATCCGGTGAATACACAAAGTCCACCTTCAAGGTATCACCGGAAATCGTTTCCTCCGTCAGCCTGTCTGACAGAATCTTGAACCGGTCCAGGGTGATCTTTCCGGAAAAGCCTGTCTGAGGATCCAGCCGGAGATGCATGCGTGCAGTTTCAGACGCAAACCGGTTCAAGGGAAAATTCTGGACAGCCAGATACCGGGCCATGGGATCCCGGGTGAGGTGCAGGTTCTGGACCCGGATGTCAAACTGCAGGGTTTGACGGGATTTTGAAATCCACAGGCTGCCGGTAAGAGAAGAGAAGTACGCTGTTTGTGAATTTTTCAACATCACTTCCACATGATCCGGATTTTCCGGAAGCAGGGCAAAAAGTGAATCCACATGATCCTGGGGAAATTGAAATGCAAATGTTTCAAAGCGGGTCAAAGCCGCTGCAGTATCATCCCGGGAAACCCGGAGATCCAGGTCCTCCAGAAGGACGCTGGAAATTACGAATTTACCACGTAACAGATGCCCCAGCGCCAGATCCATTTGCACCGCATCGGCAAGCAGTTTTGTGGTCCGGTTCAGGGGCAGGGCAATATCGGCAATCCGGATACCGGGCCGGGGAGATAACCGGAATGTCATCTGATCCGCCCGGAGAACCGTACCGGTCTGTTTCTCAATGACACCGGCCACCCGGGTTTTAACATACCGGCTGTTGATCACCGGTTCGATGAAAAACGGGGCTGTCAGGACCAGCACGGCCAGGGCGGCTGAAGCATATATGACAATGCGTCGGACTACCATTCATATCCCTGCTGTCCTGCCAGCAGGATCATGTCCGCCATGATCCACTGGGCCTGCTGTAAAAGGATCTCTTTATAACGGTCAAGGATGGGTTCCTGGTCCTCAAGGGTATCAATGGCTGCCTTTCCTTCGGCAGTCAGGTATTGGTTTTCGATGGCAAGCTCAGCTGTTGCATCCAGTGCCCTTGCCTGACGACGGATCTCAATGTCCAGGGGCAGGCCTTCCGGGTTATCGTGACGCAGCGCGACCAGTTCCAGCCTTTTTTCAAGATAGATCATGCCGGGATCATGGATGCGACGGTTCTGATATTTTTCGTCAAGCAGCTCATACAGCGGTGTCAGGGACCGATAGGCCTGATAATGAATACTGGGAATGGTATCCCAGAGCAGGGCACCGTCCAGGGAGCTTTCTCCGGTTTCTTCTGCCTTGTAGATTTTGGGAAAAAAGATGTGCGGCATCACGCCCCGGTGCTGGGTACTTTTGCCGGATACCCGGTAGAATTTGGCTGAGGTGAGCTTGAGTTTTCCGTCTCCCAGTGGTTTGAGTTCCTGTACCGTGCCCTTTCCAAAGCTCTGGGTGCCCACGATCACCCCGCGCTGGTAGTCTTTGATGGCACCGGCAAAAATTTCAGATGCAGAGGCACTCATCCGGTTTATCAGTACCAGCAGCGGTCCGGTGTATTGGATTTCCGGATCCTCATCATAAAGCCGGGTTGTCTGATGTTTGCTGCGGACCTGGACGGTGGGGCCTGAGGTGAGAAAAAGTCCTGTCAGGTCACTGGCCTCCTTGAGCGCCCCGCCGCCATTGTCCCGCAGATCGATGATCAGCCCGTCAATGTTCTCGTCCTTGAGTTCGAACAGCAGTTTTTTTACATCCGAGGTGGTGCTCTTATATTCCGTGTCCCCGCGGTGATAGGCATTGAAATCAATGTAGAAATTGGGAATTTCAATGATGCCGATCTTATAGTCCTTATTTTCGGAAGAAATGGTTTTCACCTGCTTTTTTGCGGATTGTTCCTCCAGTTTCACCGTATCTCTCCGGATACTGATCACATCAGTGGCATCACTCTTTTTTGCGGGAATAATCTTGAGGCGCACATAAGTGTCTTTGGGACCCCGGATCAGTTTTACCACTTCATCGATACGCAGGCCGACGGTATCTTTGATTTCACCGTCCATTCCCTGGCCGACCCCGATAATTCTGTCTCCGGGCATCAGAAGACGGGATTTGTCAGCCGGACCTTTGGGGACAAGGCTCACCACTTTGGTATATTCATATTCTGTCTGAAGCACGGCACCGATGCCTTCCAGGGAAAGGCTCATATGGATATCAAAATCTTCGGACACCCGGGGGGGAAAATACTGGGTGTGGGGGTCAAAGCTTTCCGTGACGCTGTTCATGAACAATTGAAACACGTCATCTGTATTGGTCTGGGACAGCCTTGTCAGACGGGTTGTGTAAATTTTTTCAAGGGTCTGCGTGACTGCGGCGTCGGCCTGATCGTCCAGCTTGAGAGTAATAACATGGTTGATCAGCTCTTTTTCCCACAAACCGCGCAGTGCTTCCGGAGAAGACTGCCAGGAGCGCTGTTTGCCGTCGGGCACCAGAGATTCCTCAGAATGGAGTGTTAAAGAAACTTCCCATGTGCTGATCAGATCCAGGATAAATTCATGCCGCTCAACCGCCCGGCGGTGATACAGGTTATAAATTTCATAGGCAATTTTCAGGTTGCCCCTTTTCAGGTCGTTGTCGAACCTGAATTTGTATTGATTCAGATGCGCCAGATCCTGGCGGGTCAACAGGTTTCTGGAAGGGTCCAGATATGTGATGTACCGGTCAAAAATCTGCTCAGACAGGGCGTCATCCATCTTTTTGCCTGAATAATGGTGGCGCTCTAAGGCCGTCACAATACGGATACACTCAATCATATGCGTTTTTTCCGGAGCCAGGGCTCCCTGGGTGGCTGACACGGCGGGGCACCCTGTCAGCAGCATCACTAAAAAGGCCGTCACAACGGCTTTTTTTGAACGGAAACTGAATTTTTTAACGGATACGGGCACTGTTACAATTCCTCATCTGTGGATATGTCAAATGGTGTTTCAAAGCTGATTCTGCCGATTTTTCCGGATCGGATCTCCTGTATGAGAACGGCAGCGGCTTTCTGGTAATCGATTATTCCTTTGGGCTTGAGACAGCCTCTGGCCGCCCCGATCTGCTGGATCAGACCGTCGGCATCGCCGGGCAGGCGGTCCAAGAAATGGTACCGTTTCATCACCAGATCCGGATATCTTTCCAGGAGAAGCCGGGCCGCAAAACAGGCGATGTCCTGGTAATCAAAGGCTGTATCTGAAATGGCACCGCTGACGGCCAGGGCATAGGCCCGCTGCGCCGGTTCAATGACCGGCCAGAGAATACCCGGCGTGTCATAAATGTCGATATTGTTCCGAAGGCTGGTTCGCTGCGGGTGACGGGTGACGGCCGGCGTATTTCCGGTTCTGGCGATTTTCTTGCCGGCCAGGGTGTTCAACAGCGTGGATTTACCCGTGTTGGGGATACCCACCACCAGGAGTTTGAGCTTTCTGGCACGGTTCCGCTGGACGGGTTGCACGGCTTTTTCCAGGGCGGCTGCGGCCAGGGTTCTGTCCATTGCATTGATGGCAATGGCCCGGGTGTCACGCTGTTTTTCAAACCAGTCCATCCACTGGCGGGTGACAAGGGGATCTGCCAGATCCATTTTATTGAGGACTTTCAGCCGGAAGGTATTTTTGCACAGTCTGGTCACCAGAGGGTTTTCACTGGCGGCCGGCAGCCTGGCGTCCAGCACTTCCAGGATGACATCCGCCTTGGCGGCCGCATCCTGCAGCAGTTTTTTTGTTTCCAGCATATGGCCGGGGAACCATTGTATGTTCATGAGACGATTTTCCTGGGCCTCAAATCAATCATGCCGTCAACTGGGCCGTCAGAATGGGAGCCAACTCGCGATTGGCGGCAACAATACCCTGATGCGGAAATTGAGACCCTCCGGCAAAATCAGATACGATCCCGCCGGCTTCGGTCACCAGCAGCACGCCTGCGGCCACATCATATCTGTTCAGGTTCAGTTCCCAGAAGCCATCCAGTTTGCCGCAGGCCACATAACACAGATCAAGGGCTGCAGAGCCGCAGCGCCGGATATCCCGCAGCTGGGGAACGATCCGGTTGAAATGCGTCAGGTTGTTTTTCGTATGTCCAGCCCGCAGGCAGGCAAACCCCGTGGCCATGACCGCATCCGCCAGCATCGCGGCGGCAGACACCCGGATGGGCTGATCATTCAGATAGGCGCCCCGGTCTTTTTCGGCATAAAACAGTTGTCCCAAAGCAGGGGCCAGCACCGCCCCCAGAATGGTTTCACCCGCTTTTTCCAGGGCGATGCTCACTGCATAATACGGCTGCCCGTGAAAAAAGGAGGTGGTGCCGTCAATGGGATCTATGATCCAGAGAAACTCACTTTGGGTCTGGTTGCGGCCGGTTTCTTCTCCCCAGACACCATGATCCGGAAACCGGGTGGCGATCTGACTGACAATGAAGGCCTCCACCTTTCTGTCGGTGACGGTGACAAGGTCTTTTCTGTTCTTGAATTCAAGGTCACCGGGTGTCAGCCGATCCTGTTCGTTCAGACAGATATCGCCGGCCTGGGCGATCATTTTCTTTAAAAAAGAGAGCATGGGTAATCCCGCTGTTGGTTGTGTCACATTTTACTGAATTATGGCATATCAGAAATGATTTGAAAAG
>DATHSR010000578.1:0-4486 GCA_035464035.1 Desulfotignum sp.
CATATACCACCCCGCCCATGAGAAAGGCGGTGATCACGTCCAGGCCGAAGGCCATGCAGATCCCCATGGTGAGAAACAGGTTCAGGACCAGGTCCAGGGTGCCCGCCGGCGCCACTTTTTTGGCGATCCCGGCCAGGCGGCGCACCGGAAATTCCATGCCCAGCATGAAAAACAGCAGCACGATCCCTACCTCGCCGGCCAGGTGCAGCAGGTGATTGCCCGAAAAATGGCCCCCCAGCCCGATGCCCAGCAGGATATAGAGCACCACCCCGGGGATCCGGACCTTCATGCCGACAAATCCCACAGCAAACAGCAGAATGAACACGGCTCCTGCAATGAACAGAACAGGGAAGTGAAGGTCCCCCATCATGCGTCTCCCTGGGCGGTTTTGCCGGTGGCCATGGCTTCGAACCGGCGGATCTGGTCCCTTTTCCCGGCGGCCATGACCGTGTCCCCGGCCTTGAGCACAAAAGTGATGTCCGGGCTGACGGTCATGTCATCCCCCTGCATCACCGCGATGATCGAGGCCCCGGTGTGGGTCCGGATGCGGGATTCGGCAATCTGTTTGTCCACGAACGGGGATTTTGGGGTGAGCTTGATCCATTCCATCACCAGCTGTTTCTGGAAGATCTGCATTTTCTCGTCGTCCACGGGCTGATAGGTGGCCCCTAAAAGCTGGGCCCCCAGTTCCCGGGTTTCCTCGGATGTCAGCGTCAGAAAGTAATCCGCCTCATCCTCATCGGAGTTCTGGAAAAAATACAGGTCCCGTTTGCCGGAATGGTGGACAATGATCACGATCTTCTGTTCTTCTGCGGTCTGAAAGGAGATCTTTTTGCCCACGCCGGGCAGGTCGCACATTTTCACTTCCACGGTATCACCTCATGTTGATTTGGGATTTGTCAGGGACCGGTCAGGGCCAGGTTTTTTTTGATTAAAATAATGGAAACACCCGGCCTTGACAAGAAAAATTCACGGGATCACGGGTTGCCGGAGGGCCGATGGTTTTCGGCAGGCCCCGGGCAGCGCTGTTTTATCTTTGCCACATAGGCATGGATGTCACACTTGCGCTCCAGGCCGGAGGCGGCCATGTACCGGACCTTGCCGAAGATGGGCCGGTCGGCCCAGGCCCGGTCGTGGACGCCGAACAGCCAGGCCACACCGGTGTATGAGTTGGGGTCCCGGCCGTCCAGAAAGTACCGGTTGTTCAGGGCCAGGGTGGTCGCATGGGCCTGCTGAGCGGTGGGGGACCACTCCAGGATTTTCTTGCCCCAGTACATGCGCATGTAATTGTGCATGAACCCGGTGCAGGTCATTTCCATCATGGCCGCGTTCCAGTACGGGTCATGGGTTTTTGCCTGTGCCAGATCATCCGCTGTATAGATGAATTGCCTGGGATCGCTTTCGTGATCGGCCAGGGTTTTTTTCGCCCATCCGGGAATACAGTCAAAGGAATCATAATCGGGGGTATACTGCACAAAATTGATGGCCAGCTCCCGCCGGATGATCAGCTGTTCCATAAACGCGTCTCTGGCATCGGCCAGGGATCTGCCCACATTCATGACGGCCAGGGCCAGGTAAAGCGGGGAAATCTGGCCGAAATGCAGATACGGGCTCATGTGCGAGATATCATCGGTCTGGGGCTGGTTGCCGTTTGTTTCATAGTTTTTGAGACTGTTTTCAAGAAAGGCCTGGAACCGTTTTTCCGCATGGCTTGTGCCGCCGGGGAAAAACCGGGATACCGGAGGGACGGTTCTGTCCAGTGACAGGGTTTCCAGAAGTGTTTTCGGATCTGCCGAATCCAGGCCGGGAAAGGACAGGTGCAGGGAGGATTTTTTGACGGACCGGGCGGACAGGGGCATCAGAAAATCCGCCAGAACCCGGTGGAGCCTGGGGCGGATGGTCCGGGCCGCATATTGGGCCTTAGGCGATGCAGTTGCCACCGGCACCACCCCGTCGGTTTCCACCTGGATGACAGGACAATCGGCATTCCGGGCCACCTGAACCCGCCATTGCCGCTGATGCCGCAGGTATCCCATGTCACACACCATCAGGGCGGCCCGCCTGCCCAGGTCCAGGGCCACATCCGGGGGTGAGCCTTTCCGGATCACCAGCTGGATGCCCCGGTCCGCCAGGGCGGCAGCGGTTTCAGACAGTCCTTCCAGCATGAAGGTGTAGTGCCGCAGGTTGGCTTCAGGATAGGCATCGGTGAGGCCGAACCCCGCCACCAGGGGCAGGTTCAGCCGGTTGGCCCGGTCAATTGCGTATTCCAGGGCATGGTTCCAGGCCGCCCGCTGGGACTGCTGCATCCAGTAGAGCACATAGTCCCCTTTTGGGGTCGGGATGTCATTCAACTGCTGTATGCGGGCCGGATGGATGGTCATTCAAATATCTTTTCATCCGCAGCGGCCGCTTCGGCGGCATCGGCTTCCATGTCCCGGATCTTTCCGGCTGACCTGTCTTTCCAGTAGGCCTTGTACCACTCATTGGCGATGATCATGGCCATCACCTCGTTGGTGCCGGTCCAGATGGAGGCCAGGCGCAGGTCCCTGAAGATCCGTTCTATGGGATAGATGTTGGTGTACCCGATGCCGCCCATGACCTGCATGGCGTTGTGCACCGCTTTCTGGCAGGATTCGGTGACAAATTTTTGGACTCGGACACCAGGCGCCGGATCTGCTTGTCATGGATCTGTGCATCCACGGCCCGGGCCGTGGTGTAGATCAGGGACCTGGCGGCATCCAGCAGGGTCACGGCTTCGGCCACCTGAAAGGACACCCCCTGGAACCGGGCCACGGGCTGCCCGAAGGCCCTGCGCTTCGAGGTGTACCCGGTGGCGATGTCCACGGCCGGCGCGGCTGCGCCAATGGTCATGGCGGCCGTGCCCAGGCGCTCGGGAATCATCATGGTGTTGAACACCCTGACCCCCTGGTGGAGTTCTCCCACCAGGTTTTCCTTGGGCACCTTGACATCCTTGAACACCATGCGGGCGGCCCCGCCGCCCCGGCATCCCATCAGGCCATAGAGATACCGGGTTTCAACCCCTTGGGTCCGGTCCACGATAAAGCAGGAGATGCTGTCGCGGGGGGCGGCGTCCGGGTCGGTTTTCGCATACACCAGAAAAAAGTCGGCCCCTTCCCCGCCCACGATGAACCGTTTCTGGCCGTTGAGGATAAAATGGTCCCCTTTGTCAACAGCCGTGGTGGTGGTGCCGAAGAAATCAGACCCGCCCCGGGGCTCGGTGAGGCATTCGGCGGCAAAGATCTCGCCTTTGAGCAGGGGTTTGACATATTTTTCCTTCTGGGCATCGGTGCCGTGGAGAATGACGGCATCGCACACCAGCTCCGCCCCCACCCCGAAGGTGCAGGCAAAGATATACCCCAGCACCCCGATCTCCTCCATCACCATGCAGGTGGACACCCAGTCCATGCCCCGGCCCCCCCACTGTTCCGGGTACCGGCACCCCATCAGCTTGCGGCGGCCGGCCTCCTGCAAGAATTCTTTGGGGAATTGAATTTTGTCTGCATCCATATCCAGGATCATCTGCCTGGGAATGGTTTTAACAAATTCCCGGGCTTCCTGTTTGAGCTGTTTCTGTTCATCCGTCAAAAGATAATCAAACATGGGAATATTTTCCTTATTTTTGAGCTGATTTGTTGCACCACGAAGGACACGAAGAGCACGAAGGGTTATAAGACGAATCGTCTAATGCCGTGTTTGAGCTTTTTGACATTGAAATTGATCAGGAGTCCATAAGCCCCGGTCCCAGCTCACGGTGAACCTCGATCGCGCATCCGATCACCCGATTCGAAAGTTCATCAAATTCCATTCTTCGTGCCCTTCGTGGTAAAATCAATTCCATTCTTTCCATGATTATCATAGGTATGTTCTTTTTTCAGGAGAAGGATGTCAAGAAAAAAACAGGGATTTGACATTCGGCCGTATTTGGTGCAATGATCAGCGGTCTTGAGAATCTGGGTGAAAGGGGACCATTCATGCGCAAACCCATTGACCTGAACTGGAAAGAGTTCGGCAACGCACTGCTGAACGCCACGCCCAACGGGGTGGCGGTGTTTGACAATACGCTCCAGGCAGTGATCTCCAACCGGCTGGCCAGAGACAGCCTGGATATCTATCCCGGGTCGTTTCTGTCTGCCACCATTCCGGCGCTGCAGGCACCGGCCCGGCGGGTGATGTCCGCCAAAACCGTTGAAACCGGCCTGGTGGTGGAAAAAAAGGACAGCCGGTATTCGGTGCTCTTAGGGCCCATCCGCCACGACGATGCCGCCATCGGGGTGCTGGCGGTGTTTGAGGACATGACGGCCCTCACCAACATGACCAACCGGATGAAGGGGTTCCAGCAGCTGTCCATCGAGCTGGACACCATCATCGACAGTTCCAATGACGGGTTGTGGATCTGTGACGGCAACGGGGTGGTGGTGAGAATCAACCGGGCATCGGAAAAAATGATCGGCCTGCCGGCAGCGGA
>DATHSR010000579.1:0-4693 GCA_035464035.1 Desulfotignum sp.
ACGGACATCGATGAAAAAGACTATGACATCAACATGTTCTACGCCTGCCTGTCCGCCTCGGGAAAACATGTGATGTCCGGGGTCAACAATGAAGACGGGCTTCACCAGGTCATGGAAATGGCCGCCATGATTGCCGGCGGCAAAGACATGCTGGCAAAACGGCCCATCATTTCCGTGATCACCTCCTTTGCCATCAGCCCGCTGAAACTGTGCACCCAGTCCACCCGGATCATGCAGGAAGCGGTCCGGCACAGGATCCCCGTGGCCCTGTCCTCGGCCCCCATGGCAGGTTCCACCTCCCCCTTGACCATGGCCGGGACCCTGGCCCAGCTCCATGCCGAGCTGCTGGCGGGCATTACCATCTGTCAGCTGACAAATCCCGGTGCCCCCCTGCTCTACGGCGGCATTCCGGGCATGGCCAACCTGGCCACCATGGGATACTGCGGCGGGGCCGTTGAGTGCGGCATGATGAACGCGGCCATCCACCAGATGTCCCGGCATATCAAGGTGCCCAACTACAACTCTTCGGGCCTGTCCGATGCCAAGGTGCCCGATGCCCAGGCCGGGTATGAAAAAGCCTTTACCTCGGTGCTGGCTGCCATGGGCGGCTCCAACTATATCCATCACAGTGCCGGCATGCTGGAATCCATGCTCACCATTGCCCATGAGCAGTTTGTGATCGATGACGAGATCAACGGCAGCTGCTGCAAGGTATTGAAAGGCATTGATGTGGATGCGGAACATCTGGCCTTAGAGGTCATTGACAGTATAGGACCCGGCGGTAATTTCATGACCGCGCCTCATACCATGGCCCATATCCGCAAAGAATACTTCACCGGCAATGGCGTGACCGACCGCAAAATCCGGGACCGCTGGGAAAAGGAAGGATCCCATGATGCCCGGCAGCGGGCCCTGGCCATTGCAAAAAAACTGCTGGCCAATAAAACTGCGTATATTCCGGCGGATGTGGATGCGGCCATCCGGGAAAAATTCAATATTCTGCTGCCCAGGCAAAGCTGACCTGATTAAGATATCTGGAACCGGAAAAAAACCCTGGATCAATTTTTCCGGTTGTGCGTCAAACAGTTCGGCAGAACCGCCTGACGGATCGGGAAAATCACCGGAGGAAAACACATATGTGCGGGATCGTGGTGTATTACGGGGATGCCCAGAACCGGCTGACCCGGATTTTGACCGGCATGTGGGCCATTATCTACCGGGCTCCGGACAGCACGGGCATCGGGCTGGCAGGCAGTGACCTGGAGCCGCTGAAAATCCGGCGGGAACTGGGATCGGTGGAAAACCTGATCGACCGGCTTATGGCAGACCCGGTGTTTGAGGAAACCGACCTGCAGGCCGGTGCGTTCATGGCCGAGGACACCGACAGCCAGGCCGGTTATATCGCCCGGTTCCAGAAAAGACTGCTGGCCCATGAAGGATTTTGCTCCGGGGAAAAGATAGCGTCGTATCCCACCTGGTCACAGATGACAAACCTTCAGAATCCGGTCCAGGTGTTGCCGGGAACCTGTGGCGACCCTTGGATCAGAAAACGGTTTGTCATCGATTCGCCCAAGGCCCTCAAAACGGTCATGGACAGCCTGATTCAGGACTATGACCTGCCGGTGGCAGTGGTGGAAAAGCTGATCAGAAACGGATTGGCCGGTCAGATGGATGCGGCGGAAAAATCCGGCCCGCTGCCAGTGGAGCGGTCAGACCTTTTCCATGAGTTTCAGATGATTTTCAACCGGTACGCCTATGGTGAGGCCCCGGACCGCCCCCGGCGGGTGGTCAGCAAGCAGGGCCAGAAAAACCCCTTTGCCAGAAAACATGTCTGGCACTTTCTGCGGAAGGTGACGGTGACACTGCCGTCAGACTATACACCGGACGGCGTTGTCAACCTGTTCAGGTACCTGGATGCCTGGGTTCTCAACGGCATGACGCCGGAAACCAAAGAAAATATTCAATTGATTTTTGAAAGCTTCTGGACCGCGCATACCCGCCGGCAGGCCCGGCACTGGCAGATCCTTTACAGAATTGAACGCACCTGCAATGTCTATGGTCTGGCTGCCACAGCGGTTCTGGCCCATTACCAGACAAAGATCTACATGCACCGGGTCCGGAATGCCCCGGTTGGCCAGTACCTGCCGGAGGGCCATGTGCCCGGTCCCACCCATCCGCTGCTGCTTTTGTCCATGGTTCAGCCGGTGATCGGCCAGGGCCGGTGGGCCCTTCAGTCCGCCATCTCCGTGCGCAACGCCCATCCCTTCATGGACCGTCAGAAAATACGGGCCGTGGTGCTCAACGGCCAGTTTGATTCAGAGGTGGAGTCCCGGATCCAGCAGTACATCACCCAGGTGGCGGGTATTTCCCTGCGCACCGAGAATTCCACGGAATTGTTTGCCATGCTCTGGGGGCATTATTTTGAGACAGCCTGGCAGGAAAACCGGCGGTTCAGAACCATTGAAGACCAGCACCGCCTGGGACTGGAAGACCTGTCCATCTGCAGCCAGTCCATCGATTATACGATTTTCAAGGCCCTGAGCAACAAAACCATCCATGACATCGATGAAATGGCGTTTATCAAGTCGGTGGAAGCCATGATCCGTTCCGGCGGGCAGTTTGCCGTATCCGGGATCAGCCGGGTGTCCCCGGACCGGCTGTTTGTGGCGGCCCACAACCGGCCGGTGTATATTGTCAAACGCAGAGACACCGCTGATTTCATGGTGGTATCGGATATCAATGCCGCGCTGGGGCTGTTTCCCCAGGCCCTGATCCGGTCCACCCGGATGCAGCTGCTCACGCTCATGAAGGCGCATTCAAAAAAATCCATGATTGTGGAGCCGGAGTTTTCCCAGACAGATCCCCGGCCCGAGAGCGCCTGGTTCAGGCAGGCAAAAAAAGAGCTGCTCAAACCGTTTCTGGTGGATATCTATGCCCTGGACCAGCCTAAGGTGTTTGCCCGGATTCAGACAGCAGCAGGCAAAGATAAGGTGATGCGCCATCTGCATGTCCAGGAGTTTTCCGGCAGAATCCGGACCGATATCCGGCCTGAACAGACCTATATTACACCGGTGTCATTTCAAAAAGATTTCGGCAAAACCTTTTATGAGGAGCACCTGCTGGAAACCCCGGGGCTGATGGGGGATATTTTGAACCGGTACACCGATCCGGCCCGGTTCCTGCCGCAGATAGATATCCGGCGGCGCCTGCTGGAAAGGCGGTTCGGCAGCGGCCTGGCCAATCTGAACCGGATCATTCTGGTGGGGGCTGGATTCAGCTACCTGGTGGCGGAAATTGCCGAGAAAACCATGGAACCGTTTTTTCCCACAGTCAACCTGCTGGTGGCCGCACCCCAGGAATTCACGGACGTCAGAACCGCCATCAATCCGGACCGGGACCTGGTGATCATGGTCTCCTGGTCGGGCACCACGTCGGACATGATCGATTTTGCCGGTGTTTTACTCAGGCACCATATCCTCATGGTTGGCATCACGGAAAAACCGTTTTCCGACATGGCCCTGGTGGTGCGGAAAAGCGCCGGGGTCATTCCGGTGCTCAGCGGCGAGGAAGTCACCGTGGCGCCGTTGAAAAGCGCCATGTGCATGCTGCTGACCCTGGATCTTTTCTGTTTGTATGTGTGCCATGCCATCCCAGGAACCCAAGAGACCGTAAGCGGCCTGATCAGAGAAATGCACCAGATTCCCGGCCATCTGGACGGACTGCTGAAGGACACATCCGTGACCCGTTTCTGCAAACAGGTGGTTGCATCAACCCGGCATTCGGTGCTGCACTATATTGTGGATGCATTTCACGATGTGGGGGCTGCCAGGATCGGGGCCTTGAATCTGGAACTCAACGCGTGGACCTCCATGGGAAATGCAGTGGACTACTCGGAGCTGGGCCTTTTTCTGGAGATTCCCATGACCGAAGATGATTTCATCCTGGTGCTGGCCACCAGCCGGCACCGCCTGGACGAAGCGGTCCGGTTCATGGCGGTCCTGCATGAAAAAGGCCGAAAATTTTTTGCCGTCACCTATTTGAACCGGGAACTGGAAGAGATCCAGCGGTTTGCCGACCAGGTGATCCTGGTGCCCAAAATGTCGGACCCGTTTCAACCGTTCCTGGATGTGCCGCTGCTGTTTCTGCTGGGGTTTCATTTCGGCAGGGCCCGGGGCCGGCTGGACAATGAAATGCCCCGGAACATGGCCAAATCGGTTACGGCCGGCCGGACCCGGAACGGCAGTGAAAGGTCTTCTTCCGATATCCTGGATGACATGGACCAAAAACAGGACAACCTGGGACTGGGGATCTATCCGGTGGTGCCCCGGTCCGGATCCCTGTGCTGGATGACCCTGGCCAGAGACCCCGTTGAAAAACGCTATTACCGGGATCTGCTTGAACTGGGGAGCGCCCTGCATGAACCCGACGGATTTGCCGCCGTGTTTAAATACGCCGATGATGCCGCAATGGCGGCGCTGTCGCAACTCATTTTTACAAACCTGGCCGAAGACGGGGTGTTGATTTTTGTTCCCATGGACAAGCAGGCCGAAGCCGGGTGCCGGAATTTTGCCAAACTGTGGGAACCGTTTCTGGAAATTCCCATCCAGGTGGAATTTGCTGAAAAGCTCAAAGGGGTGACACTGGGAGACAGCCTGGTGGTGGTGGTGGCTTCCCGGAAACCGGATGCAGACCG
>DATHSR010000580.1:0-3030 GCA_035464035.1 Desulfotignum sp.
CACCAAGGAGGATATCCAGGAGATGTTCGGGCCCGGGGTGGCCCATATCGTGGAAGGGGTGACCAAGCTGTCCGCCCTGCCGTCTTCCAGCAAAGTGGTCCAGCACGCTGAATCGTTGCGTAAGATGATTCTGGCCATGGCCGATGACATCCGGGTGGTGCTCATCAAGCTGGCGGACCGGCTGCATAACATGCGCACCCTGAAATATCACAAAAACCCGGACAAACAGGCGGCCATCGCCCAGGAAACCCTGGATATCTATGCTCCCATTGCCGCCCGGCTGGGCATATTCTGGGTCAAGCACGAACTGGAAGACATCGCTTTTTTTTACACCCTGCCCGATGAGTATGAACGGATTGATGCCCTGGTGAACCGTGCCAGGCATGAAAAAGAGGCGTATATCAAGGAGGTGTCCACCAGCCTTCACTACAAGATGGAGGAGATGGAGCTGCCCTGTGAAATCAAGGGCCGGTACAAACAGCACTACAGCATCTACCAGAAAATGATCGCTCAGAACCTGGATTTTGATGAGGTGTATGATATCATTGACTTTCGCATCATCCTGGATACGGTGCCCCAGTGCTATGCCGCCATGGGGGCCATTCACTCCATGTGGAAGCCCATTTACTACAAGATCAAGGATTATATCGGCAATCCCAAACCCAACATGTACCAGTCCATTCATACCACCGTCATCGGACCCAAGGGAGAGCGGGTGGAAATCCAGATCCGGACCCACGAGATGGACCGGATTGCAGAGTCCGGTATAGCGGCCCACTGGAGCTACAAGGAGGGCACCCGCATTGATGAAAATACCGGGGAGATGTTCGCCTGGATCCGGAACCTGGTGGAAAATCAGGAAAATTTCAATGATCCGGATGAATTTCTGGAAAACGTGCGCATTGACCTGTATCCGGATGAAATCTATGTAATCACCCCGGCCGGAGAAATCAAAACCCTCCCCAAAGGGGCCACGCCGGTGGATTTTGCCTATCTGATCCACACGGAAGTGGGAGCGGAATGCACCGGTGCCAAGGTCAACGGCAAGATCGTTCCTCTGGCCCATGAACTCAAGACCGGCGACAGGGTGGAGATCATCACCACCAAGGGCCATGCCCCCAGCCCGGACTGGCTTGCCTTTGTCAAAACCGTCAAGGCCCGGACCAAGATCCGGACCGTGATCAATGCCAGAGAAAAGGAGCGTTCCTATTCTTTGGGCCGGGAGATGTGTGAAAAACTGTTCCGGAAGAAAAACCAAAACTTCAATGCGTTGATCAAATCCGGCAAAATCGCAGAAGTGGGAGAAACTTTCGGATTCAAGTCCGTGGATGATCTTATCGCCCATGTGGGGTTTGGGAAGCTGACCCCGATGCAGATCCTGAACAAGGCGGTGCCCAGCCTGGATAAGGAGGCCAAGGATGATGAGTTTCAGCCCAGAGGTCCGGACAGCCGGACGCAAAAATCAGACACCGGCATTATCGTCAAGGGCCTTAACGATGTTCTGGTCAAATTTTCCAAATGCTGCAATCCATTGCCCGGGGATCCCATCACCGGCTATATTACCCAGGGACAGGGTGTGACCATCCATCGCAGAAACTGTATCAATATTCTGAAAATGAGCCAGGAACGTCTGATTGAGGTGCAATGGAGCGGTGAATACAAGGATTCATATCCTGCCAGTATCCGGATTAAAACCGATGACCGGTTCGGTCTGCTGGCGGATATCGCCTCGGTAATTTCCAAAAACAAAGCCAATATTCTGAATGCCAAAACCGATACCTCGGATACCGGGGTAGCCATGTTTTATTTCACCATCATGGTGGAAAGTTCCAGTCAGCTGCGCAAAATCATGTCCGAACTGCGGCGGGTAAAAAAAGTGACCGATGTAAAACGGGTTGTCCGACATGAATGACGCGTTGTTTGAACCAAAGATGACATAACCCGGAGATACGGATGAAAAAAATTTTCGTTCTGGACACCAATGTGATCCTTCATGACAGTTCCTGCATCCACCAGTTCAAGGACAATGATATTTATATTCCCATTATGGTGATCGAGGAGCTGGACAAGTTCAAAAAGGGAAACAATGTCATCAATTGCAATGCCAGGGATTTTTTAAGAACCCTTGATGCATTGTCCAGCGACAGAATGTTTGATGGGGGGGTGCCGGTCGAAAACGGAAAGGGCGCTATTTTCATCTGCCTGGATGAGGCGCTGGATGACCGGATAAAGGAAAATTTTTCAGATATCACACCGGATATCAAGATTTTGAATATCGCGTACACGGTTGCAAAGAAAAACAGATTCAAGAATGTGGTCTTTGTTACCAAAGATGTGAACCTGCGGCTTCGGGCCCGGTCCATCGGGTTGAAAACCGAAAATTACAACTCCCGGTTTGTCAAAGACCTGTCTGATATCTACACCGGGATGCGGGTGGTGGCGAATGTTGATCCCCAGGTTTTCGACAGCCTTTACAAAAAGCCGTTTGAAGCGCCGGTGTCCGGTTTAGGTGAGGCACTGGATCTGTACACCAATGAAAATCTTGTTTTGAAAAACGGCTCCAATTCAGCCTTGGCGGTTTATGATGGAACAACCCGGACCATCCGGTCCATCCAGCCGCAGATCTGTTATGGCATCAAACCCAAAAATGCCGAACAGACCTTTGCCCTCAATGCGATGCTCAATCCGGATATCCCGCTGGTTACGGTTTCCGGCAAGGCAGGGACGGGAAAGACGCTGCTGGCCCTGGCCGCGGCCCTGGCCAGAAAACAGCATTACCGTCAGATTTTCGTTGCCCGGCCGGTGGTACCCTTGAGCAACAAGGACCTGGGGTTTCTGCCCGGGGATGTGGCCTCCAAGCTGGACCCATATATGCAGCCCCTGTATGACAACCTTGCCGTGATTCAGAACCATTTCAATGAGAACAATTCACATGCCAGGCAGATCCGGGAGCTGATCGAAGAGGAAAAGATTGTGATCACCCCCATTTCCTACATCCGGGGGCGGTCCATTGTAAGGGTTTTCTTTATT